>JAPORK010000067.1 GCA_026710285.1 Endozoicomonadaceae bacterium
CACTTAAATCACAATTAGGACTAATCGCTACTATTTGTTCTCTGATTTGTTGAGTGATACTACCACACGGTAACTCTGAGAGTATAAGTAGTTGATACAGTTTTAATATCATCTTCCCTTTTTCAATTTCTGATAGCGGATTGAAAATTTGAGTTATAAAGGGTGCTTTTTTAACAGTAGATTGCATAAAATTAATAATCGGCATGGTGAATTTTTGCCAGTCATTACCCGCTGCACTTAATACTGCTTCTGCTACAAATTTTGCTATGGAATCAAAAGTTTGATTTTGCATGCCTGCAAACATATTATCCATAGTTCTTGATGTTCCAAGCGAAATAGCTATTGCTTCCAGATCATTAATTCCCAGCTGTTTTGAAGACTGGAGTTGAGCATTAATACTCTCCTGTTGTTGTTGCTGTTGTTTTATCTGTGCTGTTACACTACCAAGGATTCCAGCCATAGCTATCGTTGTATCAGCAGGGGTGGCTGTATTAGTTGGTCTGGTATTTCTGGGTGCAGGCGTAGGATGATCTACAGTCGTTGGGATGACGGTTGGATTTACCGATGGTAAGGTAGTTGTAGAAGTAGGCACGGGTGGTTGTACTGTCACCACTACCTGGTTTGTCGGTATACCTGGTGTTTGTGGTGGTATATGTCCCCCTTGTTGCGGATATCTTCCTGGTGACATATATCCTCCTGCTGGTGGTATATATCCTGCTGGTGGTGACATATATCCTACTGGTGGTGCCGTTGGAGGGAGAAATGTTCTTGATGTCGTATCGGTTGTAGTGGTTGTTCTGGGTAGGTATGTTGGTTCCGGATATTGTTGTTGCTCCATAAAAGGTCGTTTGTTTACAAGGGGTGGTGCCTGGTCACGAGGGTCTACTTGCATTAATTCATCAGTATAAGCAGGAGGATTACCCGAATGCAGATCTGTGGGGGGGACGATATGGACATGATTACTATCGTTATGATCGGTTGACGTGTCTTGTGACTGTGCGTTTGTAAGGTATGTTTGATAGAGATTGTCTATTTGTAAAGCAATACCCTGTAGCCCAAATTGATGATCTTCATGTAATAATTCCATCAATTTTGAATGAAATCCTCGTACATTAGCCGATTCAGTTAGCAGGTTAAGCATTCGTTCCGGAATCGATGGATTTGAAATCATCCCTCCGTTAATTGCAGTAAGTTGGCTTTTATTAACAACTCCGGCTGCAATTAATTTAGAGACAAGCGTATTTTTATCTTTTCCCTGAAAAACCTTTTTCTGAATGTTGGTGCCCAGGAATAACTGTCCCATATGACCAGGATTCCTAATTGTGTCTATAAAAGCTCTAAATTGATCAGAATCGTAGTCTTCAGCACTTAAGGCTGCAAACACCGGTGCGGTAACAAATAACAGGCACAAAGCGACAGCAAAATGATTCAGTCGCTTATATGTATATGAAAGCACTTTCCAAAATGAAAGACGCTGGTAATTACAAGATAGCATAGCTAATTTCCTCTTACTACAGTTGTTGTTGTTTTTAGGTAATATCTGGTCGGATAACCATAGGCTGTTTGTAGTAAGGTACTAAATAACTTTTTAGTATATAGTACAGATAAATGAATTTTTTCTTTTAATTTTAAGCTGTTATCTGATTGTAAATATTATTGACAGAACATGGTCAGCTTTCATTTACCAATAGGGTATAAGTATTTTTTATGATTTCAAAAAACTTTTTGTCTGCTGATGAGTTGAGTTGATCACGAGATATTTTCAATAAAGATTAGTCAAGATAAAGTATTTAATTCATCTAAAAAAACAGTAACTAATAACGATTTAATTGAAAAACTTTTATGCACAAAACATACGATAATAAAAAAAATATACACAGCTTTATTTACAACAGGCTGCGAAAATATTACATGGAGTACAATGTGCGTAGTACAAAATTTACAGGAGTATTTATTGTCGTTTCACTCTATATGTTTATTCTTTTTGGTTATTAATAACTGATATAATCTGTTAAGCCATGAAGCAATTATTCTGAAAGTAAACAAAGCAAATGATTTAATATCAGCAAACTCAGTATTAATTAAGGACATGCTCCAAATGCAACTTTAACTTTATTATGACCGGTAGACTTATCATGAGCGTCAGTTCCACGTATAAAGCACCAGGTCCTTCTGTCACGAGACTGGCAACTTACACCATCATACCTAACATAAGTATTACAGTTTTTCCCTCCAAACCACCAGTCATTGATTGTCAGATAATGACCCTGTGCTAAGACAATATCATCAAAATGTACACCATCTATTGTTAAAACACCGTGCACAGAAAAATTTAACTTTTTAGGTACTTTCAAGTACGTAAAATGCGTTGAAAGCATATAATCACTTTCTTTCTCCATGGACAGACTCTTTTTAATACATGCCCAAATGTGTTTGCTCCCATGTCTTCCTGCTTTGATATTCAATCCTGGCTGACCGTGTTTGTTGGTGACTGTTTGCGCATCAATATCATTAGGGAAAAGTTGTCCATGTGTAATACAATTATCCATCATCCGAAAAGTTACAGAATGGACATCTCCGGAAAAATAAATTTTATTACTATGCGGTTGTTTTAAACCAAGGAAACAATAAGCCGGATGTTGGTATAAGCATAAGAGAAAAGAGCAGTACAGGTTTATTTTATTCACAAAGTTATTCCTTTTTGAGGCTGAGGGTTGAAATGGGCGGGAGATGTCCAAACAGATAAATAATTCTGACAGATGATAATGTGGAGAATGATAAGTTTCGTAAAGTTAATTTCTTTTACAAAACTTCGGCGAAAAAGTTTTGATGATTTGTTTTTTTCTGCCAATTGATGAAGTTACAGATTGTTGTACGTAGTTGCTGGTGTAACAATCAATCGTCAGTTTTGCTAACCAGATGATTTAAAAACACTATTATTGCCAGCCAGACATTTAATACCAGCAAACTCAGTATCAATTAAGGACATGCTCCAAATGTAACTTCAACTATATTATGACCGGTAGATTCATAATTGTAGTCAGTTCCACGTATAAAGCACCAAGTCCTTCCGTCACGAGACCGACAACTCACAGCATCATGGTAAGGATTAGTCTTACAGTTTTTTCCTCCAAACCACCAGTCATTAACTGTCAGATAATGTCCCTGTGCTAATACAATTTTGTCAAAGTGTACACCATTTATCGTTAAAACACCGTTTACAGAAAAATTTAATTTTTTAGGTATTTTGTCGTAAGTAAAATGCTTTGAAAGCTCATTATCACTTTCATTCTCCAGGGACAGTTTCTTTTTAATACACGCCCAAATGTGTCTACTTCCATGCCTTCCTGCTTTGATATTCAATCCTGGCAGACTGTGTTTGCTGATGACTGTTTGCGCATCAATATCATTAGGGAAGAGTTGTCCATGGGTAATACAATGATCCATCATCCGAAAAGTTACAGAATGGACATCTCCGGAAAAATAAATTTTATTACTATGCGGTTGTTTTAAACCAAGGAAACAATAAGCCGGATGTTGGTATAAGCATAAGAGAAAAGAGCAGTACAGGGTTATTTTTGTTTTATTCATAAGGCTATTCCCCATATCAGGTTGAGATTGAAATGTGCGGGAGATGTCCAAACAGATAGATCATTCTGACAGATAGTAATGTGGAGAATGATAAGTTTCGTAAGGTTAATTTCTTTGACAAAGCTCCGGCAAAAAAGTTTTAAAAGTTTTGCTGATTTGTTTTCTTCTGCCAATTAATGGAGTTACAGGTTGCTGTGGTTCTTCTGCCGGAATTTTTTGCTGTCTGTTAAGCAGGTCTGGATCTTTTGTTATTTCAGCAAATTACAACAGAAATGTACTTTAAGTATACAGGTTTAGAAAGCTACTATATTCTGTCAAATTATATTATTTTATATAGTATTATGCATTAAAGAGTGACCGTTTTGTGTATTATAGAGTGCAAATGATTGCTTATTTACTCTTTGGCAGAGAAACATGAAAAAATTTAAAAAAATTGGTATCCTGGGCAGACCCTCAAGTCCCCATATAGCAGAAACATTGCAGAGATTAACAGATTATCTTTTAACAGATGATTATGAAATTACCTTGGAAAAAGATATTGCTCCAATGCTTCCCAACAATAAGTTAAGAGTCGTTCCCTGCAATATAATTGGACAGTACGCTAATCTGGTTATTGTGATTGGTGGAGATGGCAGTATGCTGGGTGCTGCACGTGTGCTTGCAGGGAGTGATGTTCCGGTGCTGGGTATTAATCGGGGTACTTTGGGTTTTTTAACCGATGTGAGTATTGACCAGGTCGAACAACAAATTGCAGAAGTGTTACAGGGAAATTACTCGGTAGAAAAACGTTTTTTATTAGAAATCGAGTTAATAAACAATGGTAAAATTAGTAATAAAAGCTCAGCCCTTAATGAGATTGTATTGCATCAGGGGCGTTTTAGTAAAATGATTGAGTTTGAATTGTTTATTAATGATCAGTTTGTAATGAGTCAGAAGTCTGATGGCATTATTATCGCAACACCCACCGGTTCTACAGCGTATGCATTATCAGCCGGGGGTCCCATTATGCACCCTTCTCTGAATGCAGTATCACTCATTCCCATATGTCCTCATACATTGAGCAGTCGTCCGCTAGTTGTTGACGGAGATAGCCATTTTACTATAAAAACCAGTATCACCAAGGATATCTGTGCGCAAATAAGCTGTGATGGTCAGGTATTCCTGAATTCCGGTCCGGGAGATGAAATGCATATCCGTAAGAAAAAAGAGACGTTATTACTCATTCATCCACTCAAATACAGTTATTATGAAACTTGCAGGAATAAACTAAGCTGGGGGCATGCGCTGGGAAAAAGTAATCAAACAAGTGGTTAATGTAAAAGTAACCTGTTCAGTTTAACCGATATATGTTGAATCCTGTTTTAACAGATGCTCCGTAAGCGCAGACTGTAGTGAAATAAAAACTGCATTCTGAAGCTGAATGCATATAATTTGTACTTGTTAATTAAAAAATACAGATGTGAACATTTATGATAAAAGCACTTTCAGTTTCATTAAAAGTAGACCTGTCGTTTTTTTCATCTTACCTTTTTGGTCGTGGAATTGGTCATAAGATTACCGAAGAAAGTGGTGTACTTATGCTGTGGGTTAGTAATGATAATGATGCCAGACTGGTACAGTATTACTATCAGCAATGGAAAAATGGCGAATTAACCATCGTGCCAGCTGCAAATCAATCACCCCGGGGACGTGGTATTTCTTCCTTCAGCTATTGGAAAACAGCACCCGCTACAGTGGTTATTGTAACGATTAGCATATTAATTACGCTGCTCATGTATCTGCCTGCAACCAGAGGGATACTGTTACGATGGCTAACATTTACAGATCCATGGGCTGCTGAAAAATGGCAGCATTTTTATTCAGCAGATGGCGGATGGGCAAACAATTTCCAAATTCAGTTTTCTCTGTTGGGATCAATGCTGGCTCAGGGGCAGTGGTGGCGGTTAATTACACCGATTTTTCTCCACTTTTCGCTACTGCACATTGCTTTTAATGCCGCAATGTTTCTGTTTTTTGGACAGCGAATTGAGTCTCGCCATGGCAGAAAAACATTTTTATTTCTGACACTTGTATTTGCGCTTTTTTCTAATCTCGTCCAATATTTTTCAGGCAGTATTGTTGATATGTTTGGTGGTTTATCGGGGATAATTTATGGCTTTATTGGGTATTGCTGGATTCGGTCTAAAGATATGCACGATGGATATAATGTTCCTCCCGGTATATATGTATTTATGGTTATCTGGCTGATAGTGGGTTATCTTGGTGTTTTGAACGGACTGGGCTTAGGTGCTTTAGCCAATGGGGCTCATGCTGGTGGACTAATAGCAGGTATGATCGCCGGGTTTTTATCTTCAGGTAAATCGCATTGAAAGATAAAAGGTGTCATAATGAAGGTTATTGAGCATATTTATAAGAACAAACCCTAAGAGGATAACAAAATAACTTAACCGCTTATCAATAAACAGAAAAGTGAATTATTCTTTGTATTATAGTTATATTAACCGAATATCAATACAATTAAAGATGGTGCACAGTTTATATTTCCGGGATAATATAACTGCTTTGGACACTCGTTAGCACAAATTATCTTACATGTTAAGTCTGAGTCTGGGTATAAAATTTTAATTAAAAGGTATACTCATAATGTAAAAACTGAATTTGCAAAAAAAACAGAGCCAGCCAGCCCTGAATGTTATGGGTATAAAATTGCAATGTGTATAGATTGATACAAAAGGATTGCCAATGATGCTTTTTTCAGTCATCTCCCGGTTAGCAGAACGCTGGTTAATGCGAGAGATTAAACAACCTGATACTTCTTTGTGTGACTTCGAACGTATAAGGCATGAACTAAAAAGTTGTGATGTTTTGCTGATTGAGGGACGGTCGCGTGTTTCAAAAATCATTCAGTATCTGACACAAAGTAACTGGACACACTCTGCATTATATATTGGTCGTATTTATGATATAGAAAATATCCAGTTGCGTAGTACTATACGCGCTTATTATGATGGTCCTGAAGAGGAGCAGCTGATTATAGAGAGCGAGTTGGGATTAGGTACAGTGGTGCGTCCTTTAAAAAATTATAAAAAAGAGCATATTCGTATATGTCGTCCAAAGAATTTGGGACACAATGATGGAGAACAGATCATTACCTATGCGGCATCACAACTTGGGAAAAAATATTCTGCCAGACAAGCATTCGATTTGATGAGATTTTTTTTCCCTTATAAAGCGTTACCTCCGCGTCTAGGTTCATCGCTGTTTAAATTTAAACCGGGTAACGCAACAAAAACAGTTTGTTCAAGCATGATAGCTGAAGCATTTTATTTTATACAATATCCTATTTTGCCATTAGTAAAAAGTACCGGAGAGGACAATAAAGTCAAACTGTACCAAAGAAACCCAAAGCTGTGCACACCTAAAGATTTTGATTATTCTCCTTATTTTGAAATTATAAAATATCCCTTTTTTGACTGTAGTCATTACTACGGTTCTTATAAACTTCTTCCCTGGGGTAATGATGAACAGCAACTACAGGCGGAAGAAAATTACCTGTATATAACGCAGGAGCAGATTGAAGAACTTAAAAATGCAAATAATTCTTCTGTTTTATTACCGAAAGAGAAAAGCTAAACAGGCAAATTTACAAGAAATTTGAAGATTTACTCCGTACAGGATTTTATGCTCTTTTTGATAACCTGTAATTGCAGAAAAACAGATGCAGTTAACCGCAGGCTACTCTTTACCCGAATTATCTGCGACCTTATTATCCTCTGAATATTCTCTGCATTCAAAACAGATTGCATAATGATGCTGAAAAGTTTTGATATTTTATTCTTCCTTATGATAAATTAAGTGATGTGGTACCCTGAAATCTACCAACCCAGTTAAACAGGAATTTATGACTTTTGAAAAACTGTTAAATATTCCACCTCCTGTATATGATTAAGTTTTTAATATTTAAGGGTTTTATTAGTTTTGACCTTTACACAGCAACATTTCGGACAGTTTTTGTAAATTGTTGATTTCAAAAGGATTTATTTTTCATCTTGTTGTAAAAATATCTTTAAAAATCAATACCTTACAGTTTAACCTATAGTAGATTTTTAAAAACTGTCCGAAGTATTTCACAGGTAAATATCTTAAAAAAGGAGAATCAAAAATGAACAAGCTTGGCCGTTTAAATCCATTCAAAGCAAAAGATTCAGCTGATATTTCTACTAATAAAGCTGAAAAGGATAAAGCTACAGAAGGAGTATATCGTCACCTATCTGAACAACAAGCAGCGTATCAGAATCAAAAACTTACAGGGGCTTCAGTATTGACAAAAGCACCCAAAGTGTATTCTTTGTTATTATTAGGCAGCAAAAAAGAGGTCTTTAATACATTTGTGCATTTTTTTAAGACCCCAAAAAAAGTTGGTAAGCATGATACCCATATGCAATGTTCGGAAAATGATTTAAAGGGAGGTATACTTTCTATTTTAGATAAAGTATCTGAAGGAATAAATAAAAAAGAGATTGACAAAAAAGGCATACGTCAACATTATATGTTTCGGATAATTCAGATGTTTGAAAAGAGAATAGAACCTTTGTTAGAAAAATCACTTGATTTAAGTAAAAAATTAAAACAAAACGAGGAAGCAATACAGAAGGAGCTTGTAGAATGGTTATATTCTTCAGATGCAAATAGTGTGGATTTTAAACATGCGTGGGATGGTGCGAACACAGATTCTATGGCACCTATATTCAATGTTCCTCTTGAAAAAAAACTGAGACTTGACGTTGATCGTTTTTCGAAAAATGAAAAGTTGGCACAACGAGAAGCTTTTAGAGACCATATCAGAGAAGGTATTGATGCAGAGATAGACAAACTTAATAAACTTCAATCCAATCCGCAAAAGGATCCGGAAGGAAAAATCATCAATATTGAAATGGCTGAAAAGAAAGTGGATGAAGTAATAGGTAAATATTTAGGTTAGTAGGTCAGATGTATGTTTACGATTAATCTGTCACACTGCTCCATAAAAAAGACAATGATATTAGCTGCACCTGTTTGTCCGTTGGTCAATAACATTAATTTTTGTTGCAGAATTTATGAATGCGCAACGGTTTTCAGGAAGCGGTAAACATCATGGTGATTATTTCATAGACCAAAATTTATTATCACTCCACACACCCCATGCACCCTGGTGATCAACCACTTTATTGGTTAATTCGTAATAAACGTTGCGATTAATTCTGGCTTCCAGTGAATAACGTATACGAATATAAGGTAATAGAGAATTTGTTATGTGGGCTAAACCATGTGCTGACGAAAAGTAGAGCGGATGGGTATTATCCAGCCGTACACTATCTCCCGTGTTGGTTGTAAAAGTAATGTACTGTGTGTCTTTTTCTGTTGTGAATGTAACACCTGTTATGACAAACGGGACATCTTCAACTCTTATTTTTAACTTTTCAACCGGTGTGACTAAATAATACTGCATTCCTTCTTTACGCAATAAGTGTGAGAAGAGCTGAATCATTTTATCACGTTTAAATGGTGTTCCCTGATAAAACCACTCCCCTTCATTATCAATATAAATGGCGATTTCTCCAGATTTTTCAGGATTCCATTTTTCCGTAGCAAAGAATTGTTTGCGTTCAGTAAGCCCTTTCGTTTTTAACTGTTCTGATAAGTCTGATTTTTTTATCATGTGCACACTCCTTATATTTTTACTGCAGCGGGTGCAGACTGTTTGCTCGGTGTCATGACACTTGCTTAGTATAATAAAGTGGCTGTCTGTTTTCCGGTATTTTTTAATGACTATTTTTTATATCATCTGACTGGTTTGTGAATGTATTGCTTTTACGGGCAAAAATAGCCAGCCCTCCCAGAGATGTTTCCCGGTATTTACTCTGCATATCCTTACCTGTACGGTACATCGTTTCAATAACGCTGTCCAGTGAAACATGATGTTCTCCGCTACCACGCAATGCAAGACGACTGGCTGTGATGGCTTTAATGGCAGCAATACCATTACGCTCTATACATGGAATTTGTACCAGCCCGCCTACCGGATCACAGGTCATGCCAAGATGATGTTCCATACCGATTTCTGCTGCATTTTCTATCTGTTCTATACTGCCACCCTGTACTGCAGTTAACGCAGCAGCTGACATTGAACAGGCAACACCGACTTCTCCCTGACAACCTACTTCAGCACCAGAAATAGAAGCATTCATTTTATATAACATGCAGATGGCTGAGGCAGTTAATAAAAAATCACGTACTCCCTGTTTGTTGGCACCCCGAATAAACCGGAGGTAGTACATGAGAACGGCGGGTAAAACACCTGCACCACCATTCGTTGGTGCGGTAACAATACGTCCTCCACAGGCATTTTCTTCATTAACAGCCATGGCGTAGAGGGTAATCCAGTCCATAATCACGAAGTTATCCTGCGCTAAAGATTCAGCCTGCTGTAATAGCGATGTATACATTTCAGCAGCACGCCTTTTCACTCCGCTTACAGGAAGACTCCCTTCTTTCTTTAAACCTCTTTCAATACAACCCTGCATCACTGCCCATATAACATCCAGTTTATGGTTAATCAACTGGATATTACCGTTATACAAGGCTTTTTCATTTTCCATCATCAGTTCATAAAGAGGGCGTTTATTTTTATTGCACAATAAGATTAAATCTTTGCCGGTTTTGAATGGGAAAGGTACTCCCTGACGGTTATCTTCACTGTTTTGATTTTGGTTGCTTTGGTATTTATCTGCTTCAACAATAGTGCCTCCACCTATCGATAAATAATCTTTTGTCAAAGTGACAATACCGTTTTTATCCATGGCATAAAACCGCAGACCATTGGGATGCTGAGGTAAAGATTCATCATAATGAAACAATAGTTGCGTATCATAGTCAAAGGGTATCTCTTTGCTGTTCGCCAGTAGTAGCGTATGCTCTTTTTTTATCTGCGCAAAGGTTTCATCTGCTTTATCAGGATCGATAATAGCAGGATCATAACCTGACAAACCTAACAATACAGCTTTATCAGTAGCATGTCCGAGACCCGTTAACGCTAAAGAACCATAAAGGCTGATTTTAACAGCAGTAGTTTGGTCAAATAAGTTTTGATTATGCAATTGATCAATAAATTGCCTTGCTGCTATCATCGGACCTAAAGTATGAGAGCTGGAAGGACCGATACCTATTTTAAAAATATCAAATACGCTGACAGACATGTTCGTTTAACCTTGTGGCAATTGATTTATCAATTTAAATTTCAGTTAATGGTACTGCTTATCTTATACTTTCGTCTCATTATGCGGTGGATAATCTTTTTGTTAACTCACTGACCAGTAATATCTTATTGATTTGTAAATATTTTAACTTTAAAGAGGTAAACTTTTAAAGTTAATTAATTATAAATGCGATCAATAGGTTATCATGCATCCGTTAAGTGGAAAAATAATTAATATGCAGTTATTAAAAGCAATTTGTTAATAGAATAATCATATTAATATACCATTTTGTCCAGACAAATTTAAACTTTACGTAACAACAAAATCCCAGGCAATTTTTGTAAGCTTTTGATTTCAAAAGGATTTATTTTTTATTCAGTTGAAAAAATACCTCTGAAAATCAATAGCTTACAATTTAACCTACAGTAGCTTTTCAGAAGCTGTCCGAAGTATTGTAACAAAATAGTTTTATTAAAAGCAGCTAACAGGTTATTATCAAACCTATTTAACACCTTATTACTGTTAATTTGTCAATATTCAGTTAAAACGAAATAGTGAGTAAATTCTGTTGATAAAAAGTTTTATAGCGTTACCCTGACGTATTTTTAACTAAAGAGTAAATATTTACATTGCAAATGAATAGCATGGATTTTATTTTCGTAAAAGCGAAAATTCAGTTAACATCAGAAAGCTTATCTTTGCTTGCCTGTACGGTTTTATACTCAGCTATTTTTTATTATTTATAAGTTGTATATTGTTGATACTCAGACTAATCACCATTACTTTGTTTGATGGTTTATGAGTGCCCAAAGTTCCGCTAAAAACCATATATTAATTTTGTTTTTTAAATTTATGGCTGGCAGATTATAATATGTTTGCAGCCATTGATCTACTTTTTTTTTATATATTTTTTATCTTAAAAAAGAGGTTTGACCTTTTACTTTATATACATTATCTTGTGTAATTAGTAACCATGAAACACTACATATTGTGTTTTGTGATAATTAATCTTAATAAACAGGTAGTAATAATTATTAAGTTTTTACAAGCAAAAAAAAACAATAGTATCTGTTTTTTATGTTGATATAGCCATCATTAATTAATGAAACTCAACCAATACATGGTGTGACCTTATGATCATGAATCGGTTAACAGGCACAAGAAAATATCAGATGGTTTGAGTTCAGGTTGTATTTAAACAGACAGCTTTCTCTGTTTAGTTAGTATCAAATAAAAAAGTATTTGTTGTACTGTTTTTTTCTGCTGTAAAACCATAACATGGATAGTTATCTTATCTGCGATAACTACATCTGAAAGCTTTTTGATATAGCATATGTTGATGGACTTATGAACAAAGATCTTCTGGTAAAAAAACGAAATGGCACGAAGGAACCGCTCAATCTGGACAAAATTCATCGGGTTGTGACCTGGGCTGCTGACAACCTGAATAATGTTTCTGTTTCGGAAGTGGAACTAAAGGCACATCTGCAATTTTTTGATGGTATTGCCACAACAGACATTCATGAAACACTGATTAAATCTGCGGCAGATCTTATTTCTGATAAAGCACCGGATTATCAGCATTTAGCTGCACGTTTAGCGATTTTTCATCTGCGTAAAAAAGCTTATGGTCAGTTTGAGCCACCTTCTCTGGCTGAACAGATTACACAAAAAGTAGCAATGGGAAAATATGACGCACATATTTTGCAAGACTACATGCGTGATGAACTGGATCAGCTGAATCAGATTATTGACCATAACCGTGATATGAGTTTTAGCTATGCTGCCGTTAAGCAGCTGGAAGGAAAATATTTGTTGCAAAATCGTGTGACCGGTGTTTATTATGAAAGTCCGCAGTTTCTTTATATGCTGATTAGTATGTGTTTATTTGCAAACTATCCGCGAGAAACTCGGACAGATTATGTAACCCGTTTCTATCATGCAATATCTACCTTTAAACTATCACTTCCCACACCGATTATGGCGGGTGTACGCACACCCACCAGACAGTTTAGTTCCTGCGTGCTGATTGAATGTGATGACGCTCTGGATTCGATTAATGCCACTGCATCTGCCATTGTAAAATATGTTAGTCAGCGCGCTGGTATCGGAGTAAATGCAGGGCGTATCCGTGCCTTGGGCAGCCCCATTCGCAATGGTGAAGCTTATCATACCGGTTGCATTCCGTTTTATAAATATTTTCAGACAGCGGTTAAATCCTGTTCTCAGGGTGGCGTTCGGGGAGGGGCGGCGACACTTTTTTATCCTTTATGGCACAGAGAAGTGGAATCATTGCTGGTGTTAAAAAACAACCGGGGTGTCGAAGAAAATCGTATACGGCAGCTTGACTATGGTGTGCAGTTCAATCGTCTGATGTATCAGCGTTTGATAGAGGGAGGTAACATTACCCTGTTCTCTCCTGATGATGTGCCTGATTTATATGATGCTTTTTTTGCCGATCAGGATCGGTTTGAACAGCTTTATGTACAATATGAAAACGATGATGCAATTAAAAAAGAGACAGTCAAAGCGGTAGATCTGTTTTCACTTTTTGCCAGGGAGCGTGCCGGAACGGGTAGAATTTATCTGCAAAATGTAGACCATTGTAATACACATAGTCCGTTCAAACCAGAAGTGGCACCGGTGCGTCAGAGTAACCTTTGTCTTGAAATTGCGTTACCTACAAAACCATTGACTAATATCAATGATCCGAAGGGAGAAATAGCGCTATGTACACTGGCTGCCTTTAATTTAGGTCGGTTAACTGACCTTGATGAGTTGGAAGGTTTGGCAGATTTAATCGTGCGTGCGCTGGATAATTTGTTAGATTATCAGGATTATCCAGTACCGGCTGCAAAAAATTCCACTATGCTAAGACGTCCATTGGGCATAGGGGTTATTAATTATGCTAACTATCTGGCAAAAAATGGTGTTAAATACTCAGACGGATCAGCCATCACATTAACCCATCAAACGTTTGAAGCCATACAATATTATTTGCTCAAAGCTTCAAATGCAGTTGCCAGAGAAAAAGGTAGTTGTCCTGCTTTTGCAGAGACCCGTTACAGTGAAGGGGTCTTACCGATTGATACCTATAAAAAAGAGTTGGATTATTTTTGTAATACACCTTTGTTACTGGATTGGGAAATGCTGCGTGAACAGATTAAACGTGATGGTTTACGTAACAGTACACTGACCGCACAAATGCCTTCAGAAACTTCTTCGCAAATATCCAATGCAACCAACGGGATTGAACCTCCCAGAGGATTTGTAAGCGTTAAAGCCAGTAAAGATGGTATTCTAAAACAGGTTGTACCTGATTATGAAACATTAAAAAATCAATATGAACTGCTGTGGAATATACCCAATAATACCGGTTATCTGCAACTGGTTGCGATTATGCAGAAGTTTATTGATCAGACTATTTCAGCCAATACGAATTACGATCCGATCAAATATAGTGATACCAAAGTACCGATAAAGGTTATTTTGCAAGATTTACTTAATGCTTACAAAATGGGAATTAAAACGCTGTACTACCACAATACCCGTGACGGTTCAGATGATTATGCTGTGGAACATGAGGATAATCAGTGTGCCGGAGGGGCCTGCAAAATTTAATTTATTTTTTTATGCCTTAGCATTACAGCATATATAATTATTTTGCATTCAGGAATATGAGATAATGAATTATACTACATTCAACCAAAACCAATTTGATGCAACTAAAGAGCCAATGTTCTTTGGTAATTATGTCAATGTATCTCGCTATGATGTGCAGAAGCATCCGATTTTTGAAAAACTAATTGAAAAACAACTCTCGTTTTTCTGTCGTCCGGAAGAGGTAGATGTCACCCAGGACAGAAAAGATTTTTTATCACTGTCTGAACACGAGCGACACATCTTTTTAAGTAATTTACAGTATCAGACACTGCTTGATTCTGTACAGGGGAGATCACCTAATATTGCCTTTTTGCCGGTTGTTTCATTGCCGGAACTTGAAACATGGATTGAAACATGGGCGTTTAGTGAAACGATTCATTCACGCTCCTATACACATATTATTCGTAATATTTTACCTGAGTCTTCTGAAGTATTTGATGGTATTGTCGACACCGATGCCATTCTTGATAGGGCTACAGATATCACCAAACACTATGACCAGCTCATTATGATGACACAACTCTTCCAGACACAGGGAGAAGGTACCTTTACCGTTAATGGGCAATCAACAGAAGTGACTTTACGGACATTAAAACGTATTTTATATTTAACCATGGTATCAGTTAATGTGCTTGAAGCGTTGCGTTTTTATATAAGCTTTGCCTGTAGTTTTGCTTTTGCAGAGCGTGCAAAAATGGAAGGTAACGCAAAAATTATCAAGTTAATTGCCAGAGATGAAGCGTTACACCTCACCGGGACACAACATATTCTTAACCTGATGGCTTCCGGAAACGATGATCCAGAAATGGAGGTTGTAGCCCGGGAGTGTCATGAAGAAGCAAGACATATTTTTTTGGATGCGGTAGAACAGGAAAAGGCATGGGCTGATTATCTGTTTAAGGATGGTTCAATGATTGGGCTAAACAAAGAAATTCTGTGTCAGTATATTGAGTATATTGCAGCACAGCGTATGGATGCATTGCAGTTTTCGCACTCTTTTTCTCAAAAACAAAATCCTCTGCCATGGATGAATGCCTGGTTAAACAGTGATAATGTTCAGGTTGCGCCACAGGAAGTAGAAGTTAGCTCTTATCTGGTAGGTCAGGTAGACAGTGAATTAAAGAGCAATGAATTTGAGAATTTTACGTTATAATTGCCTGTTTTTAAAAAGGTAAATTATACTTTTAATGTGTTCACCCTTATTTTATGCTGTTGATAAAATCCGGATAACCTGAATAAAGCAGACAATAACTGTTGTCTGCTATTAAAAAAGTACCTTAATTTATGAGTATTATTGTAAAAATAGATAATTATAGTTTTATGTGTGCTGATGATTCAATGAGTCTACTTGAAGCCATTGAAGATCAGGGAATTGATGTAGAGTATCAATGTCGTCAGGGGTTTTGTGGTCTGTGTCGTTTAAAACTGGTAGAAGGAAAAGTCACTTACTTTGATGAGCCTATTGCATTCATTCCGGAAAACTATATCTTACCCTGTTGCTGTAAAACCAAAGAAGACATTGTCATTGAAGGAACTGTACCAAAAGAAAAAACGTCTGTCTGAAGTCTGTTTATAATCCCTTTTCGGAGTTTTTGGTTGAGTAAAAATCCTTGCTTTTAACAGGCGGGTGATACTGAAAAACTCCGTCATTTCCGTCTTTCTCTTAGTCACATTTTTTAAGCTCTGACTTTTATCATGAAAGTTTTATTTTCTGCTGAATATACCAATCTTTACTGAATACGCCGTGGGCTGAGCTTGTCGAAGCCCGGCTGCTTTTGCCCTCCGGACTTCGACAAGCTCAGCCCACGGGTTTATGCCAAAAAGACTGGTATATTCAGTAGTAGGCAACCTGTCAGGATAAAAATCAGAGCCTGAAAAATGTGACTAAGAGACAGGATTTATGGGGGGCACTACTAATTGGCAAGTTGCTTCTACTTGATAAAAAATGTGACTAAGACAGCACTGAAGGACCAAGTTTTACGGCGTTCTTGATAAACTGACTTATAACGCAGATTTTTTTTTGCTGATTGATGGATAACAGTCCTTTTGTGCATGCCGGAGAATACTTTGAGTTAAAGCGGCGGTTAATCTGTTTAGTAACTCGGGATCAGTAACACACTCTCCTTTATGGGTAGTGACTAAAAATATATCTTCAATCCTCTCTCCCAGTGTGAGTATTTTTGCTTTTTGTACCCGGATTTTATAAGTAGAAAATATATCAACGATAATGGCAAGCAGCCCAGGTCTGTCAGTAGCAAAAATTTGCACTTCAGTCTGTTTTCTGGTCGTATCCTGTGAAATTTTTATCTGTGGTGGCTGACTAAAATAACGTAATAACCGTGGTGTTTTACGTTGTAATCTTTGTTTAAAATGCATGGGTTTTTTTAAATATTGCTGCAACTGATAACATGCTTGACGTATTTGTGATGAATCCGATGAAATAAATGAATTATCCGCATCAAGCACAATAAATGTATCCATACAAAAATAATGCTCTGAAATAATGACCTGCGCATCCATAATGTTAAAACCAAGGCGTTCAAGTTTTGATGCAACAGCAGCAAGCGTCTCTGGTGTATACGGTGTATAGATAAAAACAGCCGTTCCACCTGGAGGTTGTCCAGGCAGATTACGGACAATAACAAAAGGTGTCTGCTCATTTTTTTGTTTTAAAAAATGCTCAGTATGCCATATGATTTCATCAACACTGTAGCGTGAAAGATAACTGTCTCCTGCCTTGTTCCACCACCTGAGCGCTTTTTCTGTATCCGCACCTTGCTGTTTTAATGCTGTTTCAGCCTGAGCTTTAATTTGCGAAATATCTTTTTTATCTTTTTCTATTACTGCATGTGTACCATGCAAAAGTATTTTCTTGCTTGCATAATATAACTGATTTAAGAGTGAGCCTCTCCAGTTATTCCATAATTTAGGGTTCGTTGCATTAATATCTGCGACAGTAAGACAATAAAGATAGTTTAACCGATCTACACAACCCACAAAACGAGCAAATTTAAACAGTACCTGCTCGTCAGAAAGATCCTTTCTCTGTGCTGTTGCAGAAAGTTTAAGGTGATATTTTACCAACCAAACAACAAGATCGCCATCTTGTTGACTCAGAAGATGGCGTTGACAAAATATTCTGGCTTCTTCTGCACCAAGCTCTGAATGGTTACCGCCACGCCCTTTAGCAATATCATGGTAAAGCGCTGCAATATAGAGCAACTCAGGTGCAGGCAGTGCTTTATGCACTTCATACGCAAGTGGAAAATATTCTTTATGAGACTTATATCTGAATTTGCGTAAAAATTTAATCAGTAACAGAGTGTGCGCTTCTACCGTATAGATATGAAATAAATCATACTGCATTTGACCTGTAATATGCGCAAATTCCGGGAGATAACGACCTAAAATACCATAACGAGTCATTTTACGCAGTGCTGAACTGAGACCATAAGGTGCTCTCAGTAGTTTCATAAAAAGAGAAATGACTTCTTTGTTTTGCCTAAAATTATCATCAATTAACTCCAGGTTTGAACGTAATGCCCGGATAGTTGAAGCTCTGGCACCCAGTATAGATGAATTGTATGTGATAATTACAAATGCTTCAAAAATAGCCGGAGGATGTTGTTTAAAGACATCATGGCGGGTTATTTCCAGATATTGATTACACAACTGAAAACGGTCATTGACAGCTACAATAGTACGGTCAGTGTTGGCTAACAGAATATCATCATGATAATGCTGGATCAGTACGTCTTTCAATGTGGCAATATCGGTGACAACCCGAAAGTATACCTGCATAAATTGTTCAATTGCTAATGAATCATGGATATCTTTAAAACCCATCTGAGCAGCTAATGTTTTTTGATAATCAAACAATAAACGGTCTTCTGCTCTGCCACTAATCGTGTGTAACGCCCAACGGATTGTCCACAAAATATTACGGGCACGTTGTAGCATAAGACATTCTTCGGGGAATAAAAAACCCAACTCCACAAGATGCACAAGACCTGAATGGTTATAATGTCGTTGTAACACCCACAAAATCATATGAATATCACGCAGCCCACCGGGAGACTCTTTTATATCGGGTTCTAGGTTATAGGATGTTTGATTGTATTTTATATGGCGCTTTTTTTGTTCAGCATACTTAGCTTGTAAATAATGGTGACCAGACCACATTACTGAAGGAGCAATGCTCTTTTGCAATTGTGTATACAGCTCAATATTACCTGATAAAAGACGGGCTTCCATCAGCGATGTCAGCACGCTGATATCATTTTTTGCCAGTGATGAGGATTGTGCAAGTGTGCGTACAGCAGTTCCAACTTTTAAGCCAATATCCCATAGCCAGGTAATAAATTTTTTAATTGCGCCAGCAAAAAAATTTTCATCGGTTTCGTTTTCTGTTAACACAAGGAGATCAATATCTGAATGTGGATGCAGCTCTTTTCTGCCATAACCTCCTGTGGCAAAAAGTGATGGTGGTGGTAAGGAGGGTTGGATTATGCTGCTGTTTTTGTAACAGGTATCAATGCATTGTCGCCACAAAAGAACAATTAGCTGATCAAGCAACCATGACCGCCCGTGCACCAAAGCAATGATACTCCGTTCCTGACGAAACCACTCATTCATTTGTTGTTCGGCTCTTTTCAGCGTCTGTTTAACAAGCTCTGTTACCGGCTTGTTATTAGCACGTAATGCTTTCTGAAGCGTATCCATATCAAGCAGGGATGCTTTTTCTGCTGCTGAAAGGCTATCTGAAAACTGATCTGTTTTTGGTTGTTTGGTCAGTATATTACGCATAAAATTTTAAAGTCAGCAAAATAAATCTTTAATAATAATTCTTGAAGATGGCTTGTTAGCTGGTTTAATATTTCCAGATGAAAGCAAGCCCCGGGCTAAGTATATCCTGTCTTATCAAAAATAACATAATACACCTTTGTGCTAAAAAGCAGGCTTCAATTTTGTTTGCAGACAATTCATATATACTAAAACACAGTCAGATCATATTATGAAACAATATTAATTAAAGCAATACTGAAACTTTCAGAGTGCTAAAATTCAGGTGGTTTAAACAAAAAGGAGCCGGTGGGTGAAAGATTTAGATATAAAAAAAACAACAAATAAACAAGCTAAACAAAAATTGAGAGAAAAGCTCCTGAAAATACGCAATAGTTTTTCAAAAACGCAGCAAATATTTAATGCTGAGTGTATTTTAACAAAACTGATGACTTATCCTCCAATATGCAGCGGTCAACACATTGCAATCTATTGCTCTGCTAATGGAGAAGTTGATACAACAATTATGCTAAAAAAATTACAGCAAATGAAAAAAAAGTGTTACGTTCCTGTTATCTTGTCCACAAAAAATCGGGAGATCCTTTTTGCACCGTGGGATGAAGCCAGAGAAATGCGGGCAAATCGTTATGGAATTAATGAACCGGTTTGTGGTTTTGATGAATATATTTGTCCATGGCATCTTGATGTTGTGCTTGTACCATTAGTCGCATTTGATCTTATGGGTAACCGGCTGGGCATGGGAGGTGGTTTCTATGATAAAAGTTTCCTGAACAGGGATAAGTGGCACCCTGCTCCTTTATTGATTGGAATCGCTCATGATTTTCAATGTATAGCAGAAGGTGTTCCAACTGATTCATGGGATATCCGGCTTGATGCTGTCTTCACAGAGAAAAATATTTATACATTTATCTGACTGGTTTAAAGATTTAAAGACAAGAGTATCTAGTTCATTCAAACAGGATGATTATAGTTGTTTTAAGTCAATTATTTTGCTACATATATAAGACATATTTTACATATTGCAAAGGGTTTGTAGTGCGTTGCTAAAATGAGTATTTTTTAAAAGAATGACTTAAAAAAATGTAAAAGTCAAAAGCAAGGTATGTATTATCTTTTTTTTAGCATAATGATCAGCACCTGTAACCAATAGCATCCATTTTCACTTGCGGAGGAGATAGCGAAAATTTTGGAGTTTTATTCTGAAAAGATATTTACTTGCAACACTTGTTTTGATAGGATGCAACTTCAAATAGTTGAGATACTAATTAAAAAGATATTTGCTTTGAAAATTTATCACAATTGCTTAACTGAGGAGCTTGATTTGATACCATTCATAGAATACTTTTTAAACAATATTCTGCACAGACAATTAACTTAACTACTATGAGAAAAGCATGAAAATTATTTCTTGCTAGACTGGTAGTAAACACTGTAAACACAAAAAGAAAAATGCAATTGATATAAGGCTTGATACGATTACCATGAATATTAGCAACTTTAAAACATTTGAAAAGTTAGGTTAAAAGAATGTCTTCTCCATCCATAAACTCAAACAATCTTGCGGCAGAGAGCGGCATTCCAACAGCAGACACTCTGCAAGGATCTAATACGGAAAAGGCAGCAAAGGCAGCAGTAGAACTTACCGGCACCAATAAGTGTAATGAATCCAACAATACAATTTTTAAAAAATTGGCAAGACCCTTCATTTTTCTACTGAACGCAATATATAAACCAATAAAAAAATTAGCAAGTTATATTTACAACAATAGGAATAATATGCTCTGGAGGTCAAACCAATTTGCCAGAATAATTCTATGCTTTACCAATACGGCTGCATACTTTTTCACCGCTGCCGGACGGGAACCACCAGCGTTTACCGATAGAACTCAATCTTCAATGAAAGGAATACAATGTATGGCCATGGGCATGCATCAGGTTCAAGAGTTTGGGGAAGATATAGCCGTTGAATACCATCGATATCAAGAAAAAGAACAAACGAAAAGACAAACGAAAAGAGATGTCCAAGAGGGATTAAAAATGATAAACGAGCGTAAAACACGTAACGCACAATGTGAATCGGATGCTAAAAATAACAACAACGTCAAATGACAAATGAGTAACACCTCTGAATTTAAAATACCCATATAAGAATTTAATGTAACGATTCAGCTATATTAAGAAATCTCAGACAGTAGTCCGAAAGGTAGAGCAGGTTTAGGAGTAAGAGAATGGGTCTGTAAATATGTAGCAGTATTAGACAGAGATGTTAATGCTGCCAGAAACATTCTTGCGCTCGGGCATGAGCGTCTCG
>JAPORK010000065.1 GCA_026710285.1 Endozoicomonadaceae bacterium
CTAAACTAAAGCTTTATGTTGTTGCAGCAGCAGATCCCCGTGGTAAAAATGGATACGATAATAAAAAATTATCTGTCAAACGAGCTGAAGAAGTTAAAAATTATTTAGTCGATAATGAAAATATAGATGAATATTCCATACTTGCAAAAGGAGTCGGACCTATAGATGCAGCAGAAAAAACAACTGAAAATTATCAAAAATTGCGTGTTGCTAAACTAAAACTAATCAACATGAATTCAAAATAAACAGAGTACCTGTTTTTTTATGTGCCTTTGAGAGTTGTAATGGTATTTTAATGTGAAATATCAGTTTAAACGGGTTATCTCAGGCAATTAATTTAAAATTTTATTCTTTCCGGATAAAAGAGACTGATAAACTCAGCCTCTTTTATCCAGTTTGTCGGTTTTATTACCAGTCATTGAACAAGTTATAAGCTATAGCCGCCAGTAAATTTTTTTCGGAATCTGGTTTTTCAGCTTCGCTTTGTTCCTGCCGGGAGTCAGAATTAACTGCTTTGATGACTTCCTGTTGATCAAGTGTATCCTCTGCATCATGAAACTCTTCATCTTCCGCAGAATCCTCATCCTGATTCTTATTGTATTGCCGGACTTCTTCCAACTGCTGTTGTAACCGATCAATTGTTGTCTGCGCTATCTTATTTTCATTTATTAGCTGTTCAATTTGGCACTCAAGTCGTTGCACTGTTAACTGCTCTTGCTGTTGCTGGTGCTGATAAATCATTACGTTTCCATGTTGACTTCTTATTTTGTCCATTTCTTTGTTTAAACAGCGTATACGATAAGCATAAAGCGCTTTTTTTGCCACTCCAATGCTACCCTTTGCAGCAAGCATCATACCACTTCCAACCACAATAAAAGGAATCACATTGGTAAAAGCACAGCCGGTTACGACAACTGCTGCAGCATTTACGACAACATTTCCTAATGTCGTAGCAAGAAAGTCAGCTGTACTGATAACAGGTTTATGATAAAACTGTTCTGTTGCTAATTTTTTGTCTGCCAGCTTATCATATTGTTTTGTAACTGCTTTATTTTTCTCATTTGCAAACTTTTCTATCTGTACTTTGGCAAAACACGCTGATTCCTTTTCTCTGGTACCTTGTAGATGCTCCTGTTCTAACTGACTTGCATACTTGGAAATTTGATACTCATTATATATAAAGCAAGCAGCTTCATAAATAACGACAGAGGCAAGAATACCTACAGGAATGGCAGTAATTACTCTGGAGAGTATGGGAGAAGATATGCGAAAACCCACAGCGCTCTCAGCTATATTTGCAACATTTATTTCCGGGTGTAATACTGCCGTCACATTGCGACTTAACCACTGCATGGCGACATTAGCAGCTCCTCTGGTATGCGACAAACCAGAACCTGTATATTGTAATAGCGTCAATACATCCATGTTTTCTTACTCCTTGTTCCATCTTACCTTTTAAATGAGGTAAGAATGTTATGTGATTTTTTATTTATGTTAATTAATCTGACAAAATGATATGGACGAAGTTTCCCGACCAGCATTTAGACTTAAGTCGTAATAAGTTTCAAAAAAACCGTTGTAACAGACAGGTTAGATAAATAATCATCACTAAGGTTCAAACAGCAAAGTATGGTGAATTACAACTTTGCAGGTATTCTTGTTCTCAGGCGGTGGATTGCAGGACGTTCTGTTTATCAAATTAACTGAATGGCTTTATTAGATGATGCTGTTGTTCTGTAAAACAAATGTAATTTAATGAAAATATGGCTTTTGTGTATCGTTGTGAAGCGTAATTAATTTTTTTATACCACAAAAATCTAATAATGCAGTGATATTTTTACAAACATTTACAAGCGTTACCGGTTTTTTTGAATCTTTTATCAGCCTGAACAGAAATTTTAGTCTGATGCTATTGATTGTATGTAATAATTCACAATCAATAAGAATATTATTTAAGTTTGACCGAGATGCTATATCAATAAGATAATTAAACGTTTTACAGTCAAAGGTATTTAAATATTTAGACTCACAGCGCATGAGAGTTTTATGCTCACTATTTAATTTTAACAGTAAAGTCTTTGTTCCATTTTTATTCTCATTTATTTTATAAATAAAAAATAAAGCATCCTTAAAAACATCATGTTTGCTTTCGTGGAAAAATTTTTTATTTGTACGTTCCATGTTTACTCTCCCAAAAAAAATAGCTTTTCCTTTGGAGATAAAACTGATTATAAAGTTGCTATTTTAAAAGAAATACTGATAACATTAATGTAAGTATTACTTACAACAGCTCACCTCTTGTTACCGGATCCAGGGCTTACGCACCAAGAGAATCATTCTCATTTGGAGCTTCATATAACACTTTTTTGAGACTCAATCTGTGCATTTTAACTTCTAACTGA
>JAPORK010000240.1 GCA_026710285.1 Endozoicomonadaceae bacterium
GTTTTATCACTGATGGTTTTAGTATCAATCAATAAATGATATTTGTTATACGTTCGGATCGTTTGTATTTGCCCATTGTCTTTTTTTGTCTGATAGGTATAAGCAGCAGGTGCTTCAAACAGTATATCTGTTTTTAAATCAGGTAATTCAGTTAAACCGGAGTTAAAACCAAGATAATCATGATTGTTACTGTTTGTTGAAGTGTAGCTGTAATTTACATTCATTGGTGGCTGATTTGCACCGGGAATAACGCTGACTTGTTTAACAACACACATTGATACAAATGGCTGAAATGGATGCTGGTCATTTGTAATATCGGGTAATTTCATCGCATGACGACAATCATAAGTAAACTGTTTTTCCATTCCGGTAAAGTAGTGAATACCTGTCAGCAGATCCTGATTGTTGTGATGAGTCTCATAACTTAAATGAACCAGTCCGGAATGATTAATATCCTGTTGATTATTGCCCGGAAACCAGATATTACGTACTTCATCATTTTCTAAATCAATACGCATGTTAACCGGATTACCCTGTACATCATAACTGGTAACCGTCAGATAATTATTTTTTCTTGTCAGTACTATTGAGTGACCATTATCGTCGGTTATTCTTTCTAAAAGATGGCTTCCGGGCATATATTTAAAATTGACACCCTCTCCATTTTGTTGCTCCATACGAATTTCATAACCTTTACGGTCTAAAATATCCTGCAATCCGTTTGCAGATTTAATCACAAGATTCCCTTTTTTATTATTAGTAATGATGACGTCTTTTAGCTTGTGATACAGTGGATGCCAGCTTCCGTCAGGTCGCTGCTCCAGGAAAAAACTTTTTCCTCCGGCTGTGTTTAACTGATGCGTAACCGGATTATAATGTGTCAGATTCCATGCCCATCCATGTCCCAGATGGTCCGGATTACCTTTTGCACCACTGTTATAATTCATCTCCAGATCAATATCAGGACCATGACCAAAATTACTCCGTAATAAACCGGCTTTTATCGAAACCAGCAACATACCTGTCCTTGGATCTACTTCACTGTTTTCACTTTTAGCAAAATTAAAAGAATTAGACCAAATAGATAGATCACCACCTCCTGATTGACTCAGTGATAAGTGATGATAATTGGTTTTATTTTTTTCATTTATTGCATGTGTATCTGACGTATTTTTTTTTAGTTGTATTTTTTTATCAATATAAACACTACTTATTTTAGTTCTGTTCTTTCCAATGGCTAAAGTTATTTTTCCAAAATATAGAAATAGAAATAAAAACAAGAATACATAAATAATATTACAAAGACTTTTATTGATTTTTATAATTATCATCTATTGTAAAATCCTGGTTTCGTGAAATTTATAAGGTTAGTTTTATTTTATTATGACGGATGCTACTTTATTTTATTTGCATTTAGACAAAAGATAATTCTTTTAGTTTCATCTTAATTTAAAATAGCTAAGTGATAGACATATCAGTTTTTATCCTTAATACCACACGCTAAAGCGTTGAGCACCATTTAAGTAAGTGCTCGCTCTATTAATTGTTCATACTATTTTTGAAGTACCAACATGCTCTCATATGTAAAAGGATGAGTTCCTGCACTCCCAAAACGTTCTGCAACCATTGCTATCGATTCCATTCCATGAATATAATCCACACTATTATTTCCAAATATGGCTGCACCTTGTTCTGCATACGACGATAACCACTCAGATGCATTAGAATGCTCCATAACATAAAGCTTACCACCTGGCTTCAGCATAGCATATGCTACTCTCAGGTAATCTAATGTTGAATACTCCTGGAGTATTTCGTCATAAATATTTTCACCTGTTATATTTACTGTGACTTCTATGGGTGCATCAAGAGATATTAGGTGATCAGGCTCTAGGAAATGAAGTGCAGAAACTGTAGTAACATCTGTATGATCACAAGGCACAATATGACTTGTACCACACCCAAGAACAGCTCGTTGAGGTTCCGAAAAGTCCAGAAGCTGACCAATGTCCACATCACTTCCTATTGAATCCAATTCCTCAAATTCTCCTTGAATATTTTGAACTATAGGCCCTGGATGATTACTAGCTCCGCCGACTAATGCTCCATCTCCACTATTTGCCTGTTTTTCTCCTCCTAAGTATAAAACACTTCTATAAACCGAAGAATTACCTTCTGTTGCTTCTTGATAAGTTGGAGGTGCATCTGCTACTGTTTCTTCATAAGTTGGAAGTATACCAGCTGTTACTTTAACCTCCTCTGCAGCAGCTGCTGCGGCTTTTTCGCCTACTGCCACTGCTTCACCCCCTAATGTTGCCAGCAGACCTTCTGCAAATTCACCTATACCTGCACCGAGAGCTATGAGTCCGGCTACAAATAATGCACCTCCATAAACTCTTC
>JAPORK010000243.1 GCA_026710285.1 Endozoicomonadaceae bacterium
GTCTTGCAGATCTAGTTATCAATATTGCAGCCGGTGCAGCACTGGCTTTTTTTGGCACAGCTGCGGCAGAAAGCATGGAAGAAACAGCCATAGAGATGGAAGAGCTGCCCTGGTCGAAAGATTCTTGTGAGATGCTTAAAGGATTTACCGTACAAACTGAAAATGCTTCAGCGGGATTACCGTCCGGTGTAGTCGCAACCGAAGTAAGTCCAGCACTCAAAACACACCTCCTGCAGGCTGGTCTTACTCATTATCTTGGAGAGAATCGTCTGATTCTAAAAAATACAGATGCAGTACTCTACATATGGAAATGGTTGTGCATGTCCCGCTTTAAGAATTTAATTTTTTGTGACACAGCAACCATTCTTATAACAGCACGAATTAACGGTAAGTCTTTAGCATTAAATTCATTGTCAAATTTGATAAACCTGCATAATGAATTAGATCAACCTTTATCAGAGTTCTCAGAATTGAGGAAATATTGTTATAAAGGCATGTTGGAACAAATACTGCATTCTTTATCTGATAACCATACTGTTATAAGTACAAAAGTAAGAGGAAATGAGATAAATTTCTACGCGCTGAGTCGGATGGTACCTGTTGGAGAGCATATTGTTATCTGTGGCAATGATGAGGTCTCTCGTCCTTATATCACTGTATTACGAAGGCTTGATGATGAATGGCAGTATTGTAATTTTAATTGTGGTGTTATGTTTGCAAAAAGAAGTAATCTCAGTGCTATATACAGAGAGTTTTTCTGGTCGCATACACGAAATGAGCCAGATATTAGCTTAATATTAAAACTAAAGGACGATTTTATTGAAGAGGTTATTCCGGAAGCTGATATAATAGCCTAAAATCTGTTTATCAGTTTTACTAATCCAAATACAGGTTGATTGCCGTATGAGTCGCTCTGATCACTTTTTATCAATCGTACTAATTAATAAATAAATCAATAATTTATATCCTATACAGGAACTTTCTCCTTTTGGTAGACTCAAATATTTATTGCAGATAATAAGGATGTTGATTATGAGATTGAATAAAAATGGAATTGTTATATTTTTAGCCCTGGTTGCGATTTTGGTCCTGAACCTTGGGAAATGTTTTGCAGCAGAATCAGAGCTTCCAAATGAAGCCTGTAAAGACCTCAGCAGTTATGCCCCCTATGGCAACCCGATAATAAATGCCTCTACTGCTAAAACCAGTATTATGGAGTTCTCTGTTACAGAAGGCACGTGGCATGATTTTAATTGGAATGACCTTTGTGTTGTATCTGCTCTCGGTTATGGTGATCACGGTGCCACCCTGCTGGTACGCAAGAAAGATGAAGCCGATACTGACCGTAGATATGCTCTGAAAATTTATCATGGCGTCACAATGAGTCACGATATCAAACGGGAAATGAGAATCAATAAGTTTCTGCAAGACTCCCCTGGTGTAACAACCCTCCACAGCGTTTTCTATGCAGACAGATCACCAGATATTCCCGTTATGTTCATTCAGGATCTTAACGAAACTACATTATCCAAAAGGTATTACTCATCTTTCGAAGCAATATCATTTGAGGAAATCACAAGTCAGGTACTGGACCTTCTTCAGGCTGTATTAGCTATGCATGAAAAAGGCGTGGTCCATAACGACTTGAGTATTAATAATGTGATGCTGGATAAAAAGAACCATATTAAATTTATTGATTTCACTTATGCACAATTTATTGATGAATCCCATGAGGCTTGCCCTGTCTGTGGCGACTTAAGTGATGCTGTAAAGCTTAGCAAAATCATGGCATCAGATAATATTGAAAGAGGATGTGAAGCATCTTCTGCACACAACGAATTCTGGAATCAAATTGACAGGCTTGAAGAAGTAGATGAAAACATTTCTTATGAGGACTATGTGATTTTAATGAGAGATGCCATTAAGAAGTTATCAAGATTACATAGAACTTAATAGTTCACCAAAACCCTTTTCTACTAAGACAACGCCGACTAAAAAGTCGGTGTTGCAGGTTTTAAAAGATTGAAACAATCACAGCCAGCTCAGTTAGCAACAATATTCACCAACTTATCAGGCACAAAGTAACAGACGTAAATGATATTATATGCACAGAGATATACTCAGAATGTTCAAAAGAATGCAAAAAAACAAAAAAATCATGCCCGGTATTTTTATTATATTGTATGTTTTTTTAATTATTATCAGTCAGTCAGGATATGGTTTATCTGACACAAAGCATCTTAATTTTTTAAATAATAAACCTGCAATAAGTAGTAAGCCATCAAATGCAAATAACACAAATAATAACTCATACTATAAGAAAGTAAAACAATCTGGTGATGAATCAGCACCATGGTCTAATGCATTTAACTTTAGAAAAAGTATGGGGAC
>JAPORK010000380.1 GCA_026710285.1 Endozoicomonadaceae bacterium
CTGAAATTTTTGTTGGGGATTTGTGTATAAAAGACAGACCCTGAAGGGCGAGGTTTTACGGCCTGCAGGGTAATTTCTTTCACCAATTAACATGGACCATGAGAAATGTTAAACTTCTGCCCTCCAAACGTTGAAATACAAATTTTACCCCCTTCTCTTGTCTTGCAAGTCATAGAACCTATGTAAGATGTTTTAAAAAAGGGAAGATGTTCTATTTTAATATAAGAGTTAGTACAGTCGGGACTTGCCATCCACCACTTATGCCCATCCTGAGCTAATATAAAGTTATTAATCGTTACCTCCTGTTTAGCACCAGCTTTAAATGTACACATACGATTTCCCGGATAGCACTGATAATTTTTTAATTTGTACTGTAGTACTCCTCTAACTGCAAAGTTAAGTTTATCCGGCAAAGCATGGAATATAGAACGATCTGCTGAGTTCTTAATCCACTTGCCAAAACATTTTGCAACAGAGCCTGTATATTGCTTATCTGCTTTTACAGTTAATATTGCTTTAGGACAACATTTTGCTTTGTTTACACTGCTATCACACCCTTCAAATTTATTAACAGATACTCCGCCATATAATTGCTTATCAGGAACGCAATGGTC
The DNA here is from genome assembly GCA_026710285.1 of Endozoicomonadaceae bacterium. Lineage (GTDB taxonomy): Bacteria > Pseudomonadota > Gammaproteobacteria > Pseudomonadales > Endozoicomonadaceae > JAPORK01. The sequence goes on from JAPORK010000380.1 coordinate 615, forward strand.
AGCTTCTTTAAATGACATGCCTGTTGCAAGTGAAAAACTTTTTAACATTGAACTATAAGCTGAATAATGTCTGTTGTTGTTTATCAAAATACTCACATCGTATGCAGTATGGTCTTCTGCATAACCATAAGGTAAACGCATGAGCAAATATAACACTGTAATTATTTTTACGAACAATAGATTATTTTTCATCTATTAACCTCCTACAAATCAGGTAAGTTATAAAGCTATAAAATTAACATCAATCATCAACACAACTTCTCCGGATATTATCTCTTCGGTTAAGCATAAAAAGTTCTCTGCTCAAAACTTTCCGGATATCACCCGAAATACTCTGGTACTGTTTTTCAATAATTAAAATTTAGATCATCAATACATATAAATTGTTCAATTCCATGCATTGCCCTGAATATACCTAATATCTTTTATTTGTACTTTTTTATTCAAATATCATATTTTGCCTAATGACTGGCAAGAAAAATTTCAAAATCAGTAAAAAAATGCAACACAGTAGCGCTGCAATTCTGCAATCTGAGTAACAGATTGTATTTGCTTATATTTGAGATTTTACCACATTCACCTTTTTTAACCCGGGAAAATTGCAACAGGTTTGCAAACATGTTTTTTGAGTGATTACCTAAAAAAATGTTACAGACGGATTGCTGGTAATCTAATTGCCCGATTTCAGGACAATTTCCGATCACATTAACAATGACAAGAGATAATAAAATATCAAATACCTGACAAGCAAAAAATTTAATGGAGCTTATTGGTATGCCATAGTCACGCTGCAGACATTTGGATAACTGACAATAAATTAACTGCTCAGCTTCACTAAGTTGCTTAAGGGCACAGCTTTTCTTTTCTTCCCTGAGCTCCTTTACCCCTAATGCCAACTTTTCTACACAAATATTAAGTATAATGATATATCTTAAGCGCACATGGCATATATGTATACTACAAATTTTGGTCACAATGTTTTCTTATTCCACGATGGCAAAAATGCCTGAGGAGCCATCCATCTTTTTATATTAAAGACTGTTATTGATTTTTGTACTAACACTTAAATCTATACTGCATGCAGAAAAAATATAGCAAAAATAAATTGAAGATCAAACCTACAAAACAAACTCTACCCTCTGCCTTATCTGTTATGAAATTGTGCACAAAACGGTTTAGGCGCTATCGGTTTAGGTTTATGGTGACTCACCTTCGAATTTGGTGGCTGAGCTTGTCTCTTAGCCACATTTTTTAGATGATTATTTTTTATCTTACCGCTGGCAGGTTGCTTACTGCTGAATATAAAAGCCTTTTTGGAATAAAACCGTTCACTGAGCTTGTCGAAGCTCTTAGGCTGAGCAGAGCCGAAACCTTGAGTATAAAGCAGCCGGGCTTCGACAGTCTCATCCCAGGGTGTACATCCGGCAAAAGCGCAGACTTATCATTCCTGCGAAAATGGGAATCTACAGCCCACGGTGCGTTTAGCAGAGACCGGTATATTCAGCAAAAAATAAATATTTGAGTAAAAATTAGCGTCTAAAAAATATGACAAAGAGACAGATTCTGAAGCGTGAGGCTTTACGGCATGCCTGACAATCAGCAAAAAAATTATGCACTGACTTTGAATGTTTGAATGCACAAAAAAAGGCATCAACCTTACTGTTTTGCTAACACTGCTTATGACATAATTTTATATTAATGGCAATAAAAACAAATCAAATAATTCGTGTGAACACTCAGCCGGATGAGTATCGTTTAAGGAGGTGATCCAGCC
>JAPORK010000214.1 GCA_026710285.1 Endozoicomonadaceae bacterium
GAGGTATACGCTCAAAACGGATAATGGGTTGTGTAATCAATAAGACAGGAGCACCTTATGACAATTATGGAAATATACGTCCTGAGATGTTTGCTAAAAACAAACGTACCGTTCTTGATGGTGATACCTTAAAAAAGAAATTTCCTATCTTTAAAAATTCACTCTTTCAGTTGTTTGGTATCATTCCATGGAATCAAAAACTGATTGCACCGCGTACCATTGATCTGCAACAGACACTACCTGTGAGCTGGGTTAATAGAGGAGAAGCAGAAATACGCCATATAGAGCACATTAGTATTGGTATGCCGAACATTGCTAATTTTGATCCGTTGCTTTACCGTTTTACACTCATTGTAACTGTGGCAGATCGTGAAAACATGGTACTTGCAGCCGCAATGGCTGAAATGAATAATATTCCTTTAGCCGGTTTGTTACTCACTGGTGGTATTGAACCTTCAAAATCAATAATGCGACTGATTACTCCGGCATTAAACAAAGGTTTACCGGTAATGAAAACAGCTTTGGATACTTATCCCTGTGCTATTCGTTTACCCCATCTTTACTATCACATTCACGAGCAGGATGTACTGCGTTATAATGAAATATTAAAGCATATTGCTGAACATCTGGATACTAAAAAATTTGACCAGCTGTTTAACGTTACCTATGAACGTCGAATATCGCCTGCTGCATTTTGTTATAATCTGATAAAAAAAGCTAAAGTACTTAATAAAACAATTGTGTTACCAGAAGGAGATGAACCACGTACATTAACCGCAGCCATTGACTGTGTTAACAAGAAAATAGCCAGATGTCTTTTGCTTGCGGATGCAGAGGTCGTTTCTTCTTTAGCAAAAGCGCAGGGACTGGAAATACCAGATGAATTACAAATTATTAATCCGGTTGATATTCGTGACAATTATATTGACTCTTTAGTAAAACTCAGAGAAAGAAAGGGCATGAATGCAGTTAGAGCCAAACAACTACTGGAAGATAATACAGTTCTTGGTACAATGATGTTACAACAAGGAGATGTTGATGGTCTTGTATCCGGTGCGCTCAATACGACCGCCAATACAATTTTACCCGCATTACAACTCATCAAAACACGACCATCGGCATCTTTAGTATCTTCAGTCTTTTTTATGTGCCTACCTGATCAGGTATTGGTCTATGGAGATTGTGCTATTAATCCGGATCCTTCAGCAGAAGAACTGGCAGATATTGCAATTCAAAGCGCTGAATCTGCAGTGGCCTTTGGTATCCCTGCAAGAGTGGCTATGATCAGTTATAGTACAGGCAGTTCAGGGCGTGGAAGCGATGTAGATAAAGTGATCAGAGCAACAGCCATTGTTAAACAGCAAAGACCAGATCTGTTAATTGATGGTCCTTTACAGTATGATGCAGCAGCTAATGCAGAAGTTGCCAGTAAAAAAGCACCTGACAGCCCTGTTGCCGGACGCGCTACCGTATTCGTTTTTCCAGACCTTAATACAGGTAATACCACCTACAAAGCAGTACAAAGAAGTGCCAACGTTATCAGTATTGGTCCAATGCTTCAGGGGCTGAAAAAACCGGTGAATGATTTATCCAGAGGTGCACTGGTCAACGATATTTTTTACACGATTGCTTTAACTGCAATTCAGAGTGACCAGATAACCTGAATAATCAATATTACCGATGCGATGTAGATTTCAAAGGCTGACGCAGATTTTCATACAATGATGGATCACCTTTGTTCGGTCTTGTCTTAAAACGGCGGTGCATCCATAAGTATTGTTCCGGATGCTCTTTTACCCGCTCTTCAATAAGTTGATTAATATAAACAGTATCTTGCACCCGGTCTTGTGTAGGAAAATTTTTAAGTGGCGGGCTAATACGAAAAACATACTGGTTGGTTTTTTCATCTAAAAAATAATCCATCATTAATACAATAGCATCGGTTGTTTTTGCATAAAAAGAAACAACAGGAACAGTAGCGGTCAACTGTTTAAAAAAAGGAACAAACAGACTGGGTTTTCTGCCCAGGTCATGATCTGGAATAACCGATCCAGTTTGGTTTTGTTGCATAAAATGGAGAAAATCCCGAATTGCTTTATGGGGGATTAATCGTGTTTGTGTAGATGTGGCAGCAGCTAAACGTTTGGATCCACTTATGTATTCATACAGCGGATTGTTATTTACTCTATAAAGATGATTAGTGGCAATATTCTGCGATAAAATATAACCCATAACCTCCAGACACTGCATATGCAAACCACATAACAGCACAGGTTTCCCCTGTTTTTTTGCGGCTTCGAAGTGTTTCCAACCCTCAATACGGTATAGTTTTTGCATCCGCTTTTGACGTGCAAACCAGACAAGTCCGGGCTCAAGCAAAGCA
>JAPORK010000331.1 GCA_026710285.1 Endozoicomonadaceae bacterium
ATACAGCAGGCTGGTAAAGAATATACAACTAAAGCTAATTATTATTATCAGGATCTGAAGAATATTTTTACTTACGGATTACTAAAAAAAACTGTTCTGAGCGGAAGTATACAACAACCATCAACGGTACATTCAGTTATTCAGCATTATTATTACTTTTATGATTTAAAAAATCATACAAAAACTACTTATGTCACCACTGATACTGGTTTAGGAAAGCAGCGACAATCTTCATTGGTAACAACCAGTTTATTTACTAATCAGCTCCTGAAAAGTAGCGATTCAAAAGGAAGAAATATTACCTGTTATTACTATGATCACTGGGGAAGGCTTATACAAACAGATTTTGCTAAAGATACTAAATTTGCAGTGCACACATATTATCACTATACCGTTTCACCACAACACAATCAGCTGCTGATAACTTCAGTTAATAGTTTACAACAAAAAATCACTTTAGATGGTGCAGGACGTATATTAATACATTTTACCGAAGCGCTGACTTATAATGGAAAATCAAAACCAGGTCACTGGATTCCATTACAAAAAACGACTTATGACTGTTTTGGACGTATTGCTGCACAATACAATTACATTATTGAACAATCAGGGAAAATAAAGTCATTGCTTACGAGGCAGGACTATGATGAATCAGGTAGGATAGTTAAGCTTTATATGCCTGATAAACAAATTTCTGTTACTCAATATGATGATGCTCACCGCTGTGTTATTAATTATCAGTTAAGTCGTCAAAACGAACGCTCGATAGTTTCTGTTATATTAACTAATGTGTTATATCAGCCGGTTAAAACGTTGCTACTCCCCGGTGGTGATCAGCCATTACCTTCTGTAAATGCTTTATGTAGCGCTAATGATAAGATTGTTAAAACTACCAATGCAAAAGTAACCACTATTACTTATGATGGTTTTAGTCGGGAAATAAGTACAACAGATCCTTTGGGTCGTACTATAAAAAAATATTATAACTCCATAGGACAGATGACAGATATTGTAGACCCTGCTGGTGATATAATACACAATGTCTATGATCTGAATGGACATGAAATTCAGTCCTGGGTGCGACCTGCTTCTGGTGGTAGCTATCTGTTAGCTTCAGCTGAATATAATAGTGCCGGTGATTTGCTATGGAGTGCAGGTGAAGACGGACATCGCACCACCTTCACCTATACGGATGATGGCAAGCTATTAGGCACCACCAATCCAGCAGGACATACTGTTGCTTTTCAATATAATACAATTGGTTTACCAACAACCAAATGGCTGGATGGAAAATTGCAACTACGGCTTCAGTATGATCCGGTCACTACTTTAGTAAAAGTGCGTACTGACATTACTGGTAAAACTACTTTTATTTATGATACTGATGGTTTTATACGACAACTTTTTCATTCAGGTGAAAATGGTTATCCGAATTATCATCTGAGTTGGCAGTATGATAAAAACCGACGTATTATAAGTATGACTGATATTGCTAATAATAAAATACAAATAACATATGACACTATTGGAAGAACAGAAAAAATCACTTATCACAACTATAAAGGTGATTCTGATACTTTATCTGTGTTAACCTACGATGATTTTTCCCGCCTCAAAGCACTCCACTATGGAAGTGGTATGAAACGCACAATTGAATATGATCATTTTGGTCATCTGCTAACTATCAATGATAAACTTACAGGTAAATTATTGTCGGTATGGTCTTTCCATTATGATGCCGATAACAATATCACTACACTGATCCAACAGAATGATTTACATCAGTATGCACGCCTTCACTATCAGTATGATGTACTTAACAATCTCGTTTCCATGATCTGCACAGGCTCACCCCGGTTGCAACTATGCCCCCGGGATACAGCACTAAGCGGATCAAATCTTAACCGTGCACCGGTAATTACCAGACAAGATTATATTTTTAATTCATTAAACCGACTGACTTCTGTTCGGGAAATACTGCAAAATTTATCACAAAAAAACACACTAAATAAAACGACTAATTATAATTACTCCGATCTTTCTGTACCATTACGTTTACAACAAATCAGTACAACATGGAATTATCAGTCATCTGTTATACACCATTTCAATTATGATATAAACGGGAATATGATTACAGACGGAGAAGGGAATCATATTTATTATAATGCTTTTAATCAGATAGTGCAGGTCAATAAAATTGATGGTCAGCATAGCTATTATTTCTATGACAGTAGTGGACGTGAAGTAAAAACAGAAAGTAAACTCGGCACCCGCTATCTCTTTTACCGAGACAATAAAGAGATTAATGAAAAAATCATTACACCAGGGCAAAACAGTCACATTACTGGTTTTTTAGGTGTTGCAAAAACTATTGATGGT
>JAPORK010000161.1 GCA_026710285.1 Endozoicomonadaceae bacterium
TGCCAGGCTTCCCCGGTTACTAAACGGGTCCCTGTCAGAGATTCCACCCTCAAGCACATGCCGGGACTGACTGAGTATTGGGCTTCGCATTATGACGCATGCTTACCACTCCCGACCTGCCGAATCAGGTTCGCTTTCGCTGTGTACCTCTGACTTCCTATGGCTTCCTTCAGACCCTGCCGTTAGCCCGCAACGCCCTTGCCAGTCAGATTTCCTTCCCTTCAGTCGGGGTGGTTTGGACTTCTTTCAGTCCAACGGGTTTGCCCGTGTCGCCGGGCGAACGTCATTCCTGCTCAAGCAGGAATCCAGAAAAAATTTCCAAATTTTTTCACATAACCATACATGTGTATAAGAGTATGCAGAGATTGCCGGAATCCCGTAACAGGGAAGTTATATTTTCCTGATAATTATTCTTTAATATATTCCCACCTTTGCGAGAATAACGGCATGTTTTTGAAAATAATGGCATAAAACATAGTATATTGTGCCAAAAAATCTCCGAGCTAAGGTTTTTAAAGTATTGCAAAGTACTTTTTTTAATTTATTTATACTTCGCTAAAAATGTATTGACTTAAACGATGGATTCTTTTATTATAGAGTCTCGTTTAACACAAAAAAACGCTTCTTTATATATCAGAAACGGTGTTTTTTCGTTTGATTATCTTCAGTTTTATTGAATTAAAAGAGAATAAAAATATTATGGATTCAGCAATTAATGCAAATCTGAGCACTCAGTTTTTTCCATCTATCCCGAATGGAGAAAAAAAAGATGCAGCCGGGGATACTGATCATAGAATCAGTCTTTACCGTGCCTTAAAAAAGTACATGACGGCAGAAAAAATTAAAAAAGGAGCAAGATGGGCTTTTAAGACTATACTGACCTCTTTGGCAGTGAATGCTGCTATGATGGTGATTATACCGGGATCATTTACCCCTCTTAGTATTGCTTTTGCAATTGGTGAGATACCATGCCTCTTGATATATGGTCTTTGGAAGGCGGGTAAACGTTTTTGTGATTCTCCTGAATATTTACAAACCAAAGGTGAAAAAAAATTAACTGCAATTTTAAAACAGCTTGAAGAAGAAAAAGCATCGATCATAAAAGAGATAGAAGATTTATGCGAAAAAATAATGGAATGTCCAGAAGCTCCGGAAGATAAAGGCGGTATGGATAAGCATAATCGTCAGATAATAGAAAATAATGAAAAAATAGTAAAATCTCATCAAGATAAAGTGCTTGATTTCCAAGTCTCATTAGCCCGAATCAATGACAGAATAAAGTGTATCAACATTGCATTAAAAGAACTTCGCAGTTAAAACATAAATTATAACTTTTTGACTGGATACCATCATTTCTGTTTTGCTCTCGTCATTCCTGTCAAAGCGGAAATACATTCAGAACAATTATTGCTAAAAACATAACTTTCCTGTTGCTGGGTTTTCAGCAATCTCTACTGGAATGACAGAGTTATTTCAGTACACATTATGAATAGTGCGCAACAAAAAAAAATGATAAAGGCACACCCCACTTGTCGTCATCATAAATTGTTTGATTTCTTTAATTGATTCATGATAAAATGAGCCTAATCTGGAATGTTTCTTTTATTAAAAGTATTAACTTCACCTTAATCAAAGTTATGTGCAGTGCGCTACGGTAGCCTGATAAAATTATAGATATAAATTCTATCATTTAAAAATTTTTAATAGCTTAGTCTTAAGATTATTTTGTTAATTTACTGATTTAAAAGTAACATCTGCTTTGCTTAACATGGCTTTAGATTACTGGTAATCAGAGCAACAAAAATTATTTTAGTTTAAATCAGGAAGCTGGAAGCAAGCACAATTTATAGCAACAAAAGTGTTTTTATTAATCAGAAATAAACAGAGGTGAAAAAATGCCACAAAATCCAAGATCTGCAGGAAGAGGTTCCGATCATCAGGTAAGGTCTAATTATCAACGCTCTAATGATGAAAAATATTTTGAGCCGATGAAGAAGGCACTTCTAAGCATCGCTCAAGAGACAAAAGCTAAGCACCCATGGTACATAAAAATTGCAAAACTATTGTTCCGGTTTGACATTTTTTGCAGTTTTAAAGCAGATGTAAAACTTTCTGAACTGACCACGGATAAGATTAAAAATTTCAAACAACTTATGCTTGCTATGAATAATTATAATAAGAAGCAGGGGTTTATTAAAGGTATTGCATATCAAGAAGTGAAAAAGCTTGGTAAAAAGTATTCTAACCTTTGCAAACACACAGAAACTTCACCGACACGGGGTGTCAATGTGGGGCACAATCAAGAACCGACAAGACCAAGCAAACCAATAAAAGATAAATTGTCCACCCCCAGCCAGACACAACGGGGGCAAGGTTCCATAG
>JAPORK010000514.1 GCA_026710285.1 Endozoicomonadaceae bacterium
AGTTTTATTTTCTGCTGAATATATCGACCTTTACTGAACGCACCGTGGGCTGAGCTTGTCAAAGCCCGGCTGCTTTTGACCTCTGGGCTTCGACAGGCTCAGCCCACGGTTTTATGCCAAAAAGCCTGGATATTCACTAGCAGGTAATCTGTAAGGATAAAAGTCATCCAATGACTGCCTATTCACTTCCGTAGCACCCTTATTCTCTTTTACACAACGGCCGGCTCAGTAAAGGCTGGTATATTCAGCAGGAAATAAATCTTTTAGGATAAAAAATCAGAGTTTAAAAAATGTCACTGAGAGAAAGATCATGAAACACCGGTTTTTATGGCATTCATAATGATTTTTCAGATAAATTTAATTATTTAGTTTTATCCGTTATTATCTGATTATGTAGTATGAACTCTTAACTGCTTGTTTTGCATAGTTGTCGTATAGTTTATTTTTTTGCTATGGTGGTGATTTTCTGCAATAAAAAGTATATCGTCAATACTTAAAAAATGACTTCTACAACCCAGGTTTCAGAGATTTTTGGTACAGCATACTATGCTTTATAAGGTAAATAAGCTATTATTTTCAAAAATATGCCGCTATTACTACGAAAACCGGAATCCATTAAAAACAATCATCACTAAAAATTTAACTTCTCTGTTATCGGATTCTGCCAATTCCCTGCATCCCCTTACATAAACATCTGCTGTAATCGATTTTTCAGAGTCACAGCAACTGTCTTGAATATTTATTTAATAACTTTAAATACCGGTTTCTTTTTGCGGGAGGTTTTATCTGGTTTTTTATTAGGGTTAGATACTGAGACAGGAGCAATTTTAGTTGCCTGCTTATCGCTTGCTGTACCGGGTTCAGCCTGAGCTGTTTTAGGATGCGGCTCTTCATCAAAAACCATTCCCTGACCATTTTCCTGTGCATATATAGCCAGTGTTGCACCAACAGGGATGACAATGGAGTGGACTTCATTATCAAAGCTTGCCGTGAAAGAAATTTCTTCCAGCGTAATGTTCAAGTTACGAATAGCAGCCGGTGAAATGTTTAACACAATTTTATCTTCGTTTGCAAAATGTTGAGGCAATATAATAGTAGGCCAGGTACTATCAATCAACACATGTGGTGTACAGTTATTATCTACAATCCACTCATATAAAGCGCTTACGATATAAGATTTATTATTAGTCATAGTCATACAATTGTACTCCTGAATAGTTTGGCAGAATTTTTAAAATTTAATCCGCATTAATGGCTCAGCCAAATTTTACATATATTGTAGTGAAATATACAGATATTCTTATCAAAAAATAGTAAAGATAAAATTTTTGCTTCCACACAATACTGAACATACATTGACAGATATAGCTGTGATAATTTATCTGAAATGATTTTAGCGTTTCGGAAACAGCCAAACCATTTCAGAAATTTTCTATTTACTCGCTGCGCATCTCTTTTTCAGCATCAGATAAGCTGGTCTTAAATGATGGTCGCTTTGATAGCCTTTTTATGTACTGCAATATTGGTGCAGCGTGTTGTGGCAGCTCTATTTTCATCCTCGGCAATCGCCACAGAATAGGCAACAAACAACAGTCAACCAGCGAAAACTCTTCACTCATAAAAAACTCGTTCTCAGCAAAAATAGGTGAAATAGATAACAGCTGTTCGCGCAGATGTTTTCGCGAGCGATTAATTGTTGTTTCTTTGGATGCAGGATTAAGAATAATATCCACCAGCGGACATAAATCTTTTTCTATACGATGAATCATTAAGCGACTTTTAGAACGCATTACAGGATAAGCAGGTAAAAGAGGGGGGTGAGGAAAGCGTTCATCCAGGTATTCCATTATGATAACTGACTGGTAAAGTGTAAGATCTCTGTCCATCAGCGTGGGTACAGTATTGTAAGGATTAACATCAGCCAATGATGAAGATTGCTGGTTTGCAGGATCAACATCTTTAATATCAACAGCTAAGTCTTTTTCTGCCAATACAATACGTACACGATGACAATAATGATCGCATGGATCAGAAAAAAATGTCATTAAGGATCGTTTGGCAATAACGCCCATAATATTACTCCAACCTGGTACAAATTTTTTACTAATGTTGTAGTTAAACGTATTTATTTATTATATTTTGCTTTGCATGGTTAAGTACAATACACGCAAATTCTAATATAATCTGGGCTATTTTAACAGAAAATAAAATTATTAGTTAGTCTTTTTTTATTTAATCCGGTGTTTTATCACAATATATTACCAGGATTGAACGGTTAAAGATTGCAAATGGACTTTAATATCAGAAAAGCATAATCAGGTTCTGCAGTTTTGATTGCAGATAAAACAATTCATGGAAAATAGTACTGGTTGAAAAAAATAAATTCTTACAGCATTTACAGATTAATTATTAATTTGCTCATTTTAATAAATGGCTGGGGTGGCAGGATTCGAACCTGCGCATGACGGGATCAAAACCCGTTGCCTTACCGCTTGGCGACACCCCAATGTAATAACTCAATATTACCATGGTAATTCTGTACTGCAACAATAATTGCCTGTTACATACTACCATGGTGGCTACGGGTAGATTCGAACTACCGACCCCATCATTATGAGTGATGTGCTCTAACCAGCTGAGCTACGTAGCCTGATGTATGAGATGGTATTTTCTACAACTTAATCCGTTTTGTCAATAAAATTATCAATAAAGTATAGATAATACAACAAACTCTACCACTATTAATATGTAAAAATGCTTAATTTTAAAAAAAACTTTATTCTATATATATTATTTATTCAAACACTTATAGAAAATTTTCCTTAAACAGCAACCCTTATACTTATTCAGACTTATCTGTTGGCATAATGTGTAATATTCAGCGTTATTACTTTTCTTTACAACTCTTTAATTATTTAGTTGCTATTATTGGTGATGATACAGATACACCCTGTTTGTTTTTACTATTGAATTCTGTATAGTATTTATCAACTAACGACATGCTGCAAAAAAATTACTAACAACTATGTTAAAAAATGACATTTTTCTTCGTGCACTTTTAAAACAACCGGTGGAGTATACTCCGGTATGGATAATGAGACAGGCAGGAAGATATCTACCTGAATACAGAGCTATCCGCCAAAAGGCGGGCAGTTTTATGAGTCTGTGCAAAAATAAAACACTCGCCTGCGAAGTCGCTCTGCAGCCATTACAACGCTTTAATCTCGATGCCGCCATTTTATTTTCTGACATATTAACTATTCCGGATGCAATGGGACTGGGGTTACATTTTGAAACCGGTGAAGGTCCGATATTTCGTTATCCTGTTCGGGATATCAAAGCAGTCAGATCGCTGGAAATACCTGACAGTGAAGATGCCTTAAGTTATGTGACTGACGCCGTATCTCTAATTAAAAAAACGCTGAATGGTTCTGTACCACTGATTGGATTTTCCGGAAGTCCCTGGACACTGGCCACCTACATGGTTGAAGGAAAAAGCACCAAAGAGTTTAAACTGATCAAAGGGTTAATGTATAACGAGCCTGAAACAGTGCATTTACTGCTTGAAAAACTGGCAGCGGCTGTTACCGATTATCTTAATGCACAAATTCGCCATGGTGCTGATGTGGTACAAATTTTTGATACCTGGGGAGGCATACTCACACCTGAAGCTTACCGTGAGTTTTCACTGCAGTATATGGAACGCATTATTAAAGGACTGATTCGTCAGCGGGAAGGACGAGAAATTCCGGTGATTTTATTTACTAAAAATAGCGGTCTGTGGCTGGAAGCGATAGTAAAAGCTGGCGCTACAACCGTAGGACTTGACTGGACAATCAATATGGCTGATGCACGTCGACGCATAGGTGATAAAGTGTCATTACAGGGTAACATGGACCCATGCCTTCTCTATGCCAGCCCTACCCGTATCAGACAGGAAGTAAAGAAAATTTTACATGACTTCAGTGATGGTGGCAAAATAAAAACCGGTCATGTATTTAATCTCGGACACGGTGTTCATCCCGGGGTAAATCCCGATAATGTTTGCGCCATGGTCGATGCTGTACATGAGTTTTCACAATAGGCATCATTTGACACAATTAAAGATAACAGTGGTTACAGTCAGACAAAAACCGGCAAAGAATATAGATTTTGTATACAATTTAGTCAAAATTAAAAGTTTTAACATTCTGAAAATAACGGTATGATTCATCTGAAACATGTGCAATATTTCCTTAGGGTCTGTTGATGTTTTATCATTCGACTCAGTGAGCCATAAAGACATCAGATACAAGGAAGGCTTGTGCAGGTGTAGTATAACTTTAATCCTTTTATGTAAAAATGAATGGTAAACCATAACAATGAGCATATTATCAATGCAAGCGCTGAATTTTTCCAATCAGCGTGTACTTATTCGTTCAGATCTCAACGTTCCTGTTTCAGATGGAATGATCACCAGCGAAGCCAGGATTCATGCTTCACTGCCCACTTATCGGCAAGCACTAAAAGCCGGTGCTGCGGTTATGGTCATGTCTCATCTTGGCAGACCTGAAGAAGGGCGTTATCAAGATAAATTTTCATTGGCTCCGGTTGCTGACCGCTTAAGCCAGCTGTTGGAACAGCCGGTTCGTCTGATTAAAAACTGGCTTTCTGAAAGTTTTACTATTACACCAGGTGAAATTGTGTTACTGGAAAATGTCCGTTTTAACAAAGGTGAAAAAAGTAACGATACTGCACTGGCAAAGCGCATGGCCAGCTTATGTGATATTTATGTTATGGACGCATTTGGTACGGCTCACAGAATGGAAGCATCGACTTATGGCATTGGTTTTTTCACACCTTTGGTTTGTGCCGGACCGCTGTTAACGGCTGAACTAGAAGCACTTGGTAAAATATTGCAGCATCCACAACGACCATTGCTGGCGATTGTAGGAGGCGCTAAAGTATCCTCAAAGCTTTCTGTACTGGAATCCCTTGTGGATCAGTGTGATCAGTTAATTCCGGGCGGTGGTATTGCCAATACATTTTTAGCCGCAGCAGGCTACCCTACCGGTCAGTCACTTGTAGAAAAAGCATTAATTCCTCAAGCGCAAACCTTGATGAAAAAGATGGACATTCCCTTACCTTCAGATGTTATTGTTGCTCACGAGATCAGTGAAACAGCAACAACAAAGGTCAAATCAGTTAGTGAAGTTGCTGAAAATGAAATGATTTTAGATATTGGACCACAGACACAGCAAACATTTGCAGCACTGATATCACAAGCCCATACAATCCTTTGGAATGGTCCGGTGGGTGTTTTTGAATATGAACCCTTTAGTCAGGGAACAAAAGCATTATCACATGCCATTGCCGGGTCATCTGCATTTTCACTTGCTGGCGGAGGTGATACACTTGCCGCTATTGAGAAATATGCAATTAAAGATAAGATTTCTTATATCTCTACAGGTGGTGGAGCCTTTCTTGAATACGTTGAAGGAAAAACATTACCGGCTGTTAGCATGCTTGAAAGCCAGAGTAAACAGCAGATGTAAAAATATTTTATCTGAGCAGACAGGGTTACAAAAGGTATATTTTATTTATATTATTTTATACAATCCGCATGTACCCTCTGTGTAAAAATATTCACAGAAAAAATGCAACGATTCAACCTGCTGCTATACGATATTATGCATAAAGATTTATTGATGGTGTTAATGACAGACAATACACTATTTGAGTTTATCTCAAATACGGATATACTCCGTTAAATCAAAGCCCGTTGATATTACACGAGGAAAAATAATGGCACTTATAAGTTTACGACAATTGCTCGACCATGCAGCAGAGAATGGCTACGGTGTACCTGCTTTTAATGTTAACAATCTTGAACAGATGCGCGCTATTATGGAAGCTGCTGATAAGACCAACAGCCCGGTTATTGTTCAGGCTTCCGCTGGCGCCAGAAAATATGCAGGCAGTGCTTTTTTGCGCCAGCTAATTACAGCAGCCATTGAAGAGTTTCCACATATTCCTGTAGTAGTGCACCAGGATCATGGTGTATCTCCTGCTGTATGTCAACGTTCAATTCAGTTAGGCTTTTCATCTGTTATGATGGATGGTTCACTGGAAGCTGACGGAAAAACTCCCTCTTCTTACGAATATAATGTTGATGTAAGTCGTCGTGTTGTTGAAATGGCACATGCCTGTGGTGTTTCAGTAGAAGGTGAGCTTGGCTGCCTGGGTTCACTGGAAACAGGAATGGCTGGTGAAGAAGATGGTATTGGTGCTGTCGATAAACTGAGTACAGAGCAGCTGTTAACTGACCCTGATGAAGCAGCTGATTTTGTTGCAAAAACCGGAGTTGATGCATTAGCTATCGCCTGCGGCACCAGTCATGGTGCTTATAAATTTACCCGCCCGCCTACCGGAGATATTTTAGCGATTGATCGCATAAAAGAGATTCACAAACGTATTCCGGATACACATCTGGTTATGCATGGCTCTTCCAGCGTTCCACAAGAATGGCTGAGCATCATCAATGAATTTGGCGGCGATATGCCACAAACTTATGGTGTACCGGTGGAACAGATTCAGGAAGGTATTAAAAACGGAGTGAGAAAGGTTAATATCGATACTGATTTGCGCATGGCTTCAACAGGAGCCATTCGTCGCTTCCTTGCACAAAATCCACAAGCGTTTGATCCGCGTAAATATTTGAAAGCAGCAACTGATGCGATGCGTGATATCTGTCTGGATCGCTATGAAGCCTTTGGAACAGCAGGACAAGCAGATAAAATCAAACCGATTAATCTGGAAAAAATGGCTACACGCTACGCAGTCTGAAATTTAAATTTCAATGCAAACATTGCAATCTCGGTTCAGACCGGATTTAGCCCCGGTTTGAACAGCTTGCCTCTTAATCACCATTGCTAAGGCTTCGACAAGTTCAGCCCACAGTTGTACGCCTGAAAGGCTGGTCTGTTTGGCAAAAGACAAACCTTCCAAAGTAAAAGTCAGCACCTAAAAAATATAACTAAGATACGGTGCTGACTGAATGGAATCGAAACTCGAACCTGCTGGTTAGAAAAATTTAATTATACCTTATCGCTAAATTATCTCTCATAGCTAACCAGAATACTCTACACTTGACTGAATGAACTGAAAGATTAAAAGATAATTGTAGCGTGAGCCGACATGGTATCCGTTTTTAAATTTTGAGTCGGCTTCAAACAGAGTATGATAGCATTGATACGGCTGAAAGATACAAATTACAAAAAAACAGTTATCAGTTTTTATCTGTGATGGAAAACATATAAATAATCTTTTTCACTTTTAGAGTCTGCTGGTGTTTTGTCATTTGACTCAATGAATTATAAAGATATCAGATACAAGGAAGATTTGTGCAGGTGTAGTTATTCTATATCAAACAAGCCTGACATAGCAGATGGTGTCTTTATGATTCACCCGAAGGACTTTTACAAAAAAACGCTCCTATCGGCGTTGCAACCACTTGAAATACAGTGAGTATTCTTGTACGATTGCGCCTGATCTGATCATTTTTTTTTGTGAAAACTGAACAATATAACAAAACATCAACAGACCCTGGCAGATCTGATAAAAAAAGTATTCACTATTCCGATTTTTGAGAGGCTCCTATGGCACAAGTTCTGTCTTCTTCTGATGTGGTCCGACTGATTCAAAAAGTTGGTATTGATTCATTTTTCACCCAGGTTGTTGATGCACTGCAGGCGAATTTTCACCGTTGGCAAAAAGGACGACATCAGCCAAGAAACTCTGTTGGATATCCACAAGGTGTCATGGAACTAATGCCTTATGCCGATGATGAACTCTACAGTTTTAAATACGTAAATGGACACCCGGAAAACCCTCGAAACGGAAAACTTACGGTAACAGCACTTGGAGTGCTTTTTACTGTGCACGACGGCTACCCTCTTTTACTCAGCGAAATGACACTTTTAACAGCTATTCGGACAGCCGCAACTTCCGCTTTAGCCAGTCAAATACTTGCTCCTAAAGGGGTTAACTGTATGGCCATGATTGGCTGCGGTGCACAAAGTGAATTTCAGATTTTAGCACAAAAAGTCACACTTGGTATCGACACTATCCGCTATTTCGATCCGGATGCACAGGCGATGGAAAAGTTGAAACACAATCTGATCGGAGCAGGAATCAAACTGATTCCCTGCACAAGTGCCGAAGAAGCCATTGAGGGTGTGGCACTGATCACAACGGCGACAGCTGCTCAAAAACGCGCCCACATCCTTCCGAATGAGAAAATCGGCAAAGGCGTTCATATCAATGCTATCGGTGGTGATTGCCCTGGAAAAACAGAGCTTGAATCCGGGTTACTCAACCGGGCAAAGATCTTTGTAGAGTACAACCCGCAAACCTTTATTGAAGGAGAGATTCAAAGCCTTCCAAAAACAGAATATACAGAACTTTGGCAGCTGGTACAAGGCATCAAAGAAGGTCGCACCGGAGATGAATTGACTATTTTTGATTCTGTGGGTTATGCTCTGGAAGATTTCAGCATCTTAAAGCTGGTGCATGAACTGATAAAAAAACACCCTGAAGGCAAAGAGATGCTTTTTTATCCCGACACCAAAGATCCTAAAGACCTCTATTCATTTCTTCTTCGTTAACTAAGCAATCGGGCTTCGACAGGCTCAGCCCATGGTGTACGTCTGGCAAAGACACAGACTCGTCATTCCGAAAGGGATTGCATACGCTTATCTTCGCTGGCTGAGCTTGTGGAAGACCGGGATGTACATCCGGTAAAGGCAGGTATATTCAGCAGAAGATAAATCTGCCGGAATAAAAACCAGACCCTAAAAAATGTGACTAAGAGACAGCCCTTAGCGAGGAAGACGTCAAATAGCAAAACTGGCAATACTGCTGTCGGCTGTCAAGATGACAATGCTCCTGGCAACGGACTGACAGATATATCAGCAAAACTAATCAATTTGTATCTGCATGTTGTCAATTAACCGGATATTGTTTAATGTACATGCTGCTAAAATGACCAGTGAGCTTTCATCATCAGAAGGCGGTTTAAGTGTTTTTGTACTGACAATATTAAAGTAATCAGGCACAAATCCACTCTCTTGCATTTGTTCAATCCCAAACTGGCTAAGCCTGGTATAATCCCTTTCTCCTGCTGATATTTTGGATGCTACCTTCTGAATTAGCGCATATAAACCGGCAGCTTTCTTTTTCTCAGTATGGGTAAGATAATTATTACGTGAGCTCAGTGCCAGTCCGTTTTCATCACGGCAGGTTGGACCGCTAACAATTTCTACAGGCATCATGAGATCATGCACTATTTTTTTTATGACGCATAACTGCTGAAAATCTTTCTCACCAAAAACGGCAACATCCGGAGTCACAATATTAAAAAGTTTTGTAACCACTGTTGCTACTCCACTAAAAAATTGTGGGCGACTAAGACCACAATGCATACCATCAAGGCAGTCCAACTGTATACGGGTATGATCTGTCTGACCTTCCGGATACATAATCTTTTCTGTTGGAGCAAATACAGCATCAACATTTTCCTGTTCAAGATGGTGTTTATCTGCCGCAAACGTTTTAGGATAAGTATCAAAATCTTCATTGTGTCCAAACTGCATGGAATTGACATAGATGCTGACAATTACAAAATCAGCCAGTTCACGGGCTTTTCTGACCAAAGATAAATGCCCTTCATGCAGGTTACCCATGGTGGGAACGAAAGCGATACGGTTGCCACAGGCTTTAACCTGTTTAGCTATATGGCGTGCTGTTTCCAGCGTGTTAATAATTTTCATCAATTCTCAGGTAACATAAAGTTTAGTAAGTCTACATAACAAAAACGAAGACATTGTTAGAATTCAAAGCCGTTAAAAAATTCATGAATAAACAAGAGATCTCCATCTCATGGCAGCAAGTTATCAAAAACCACTGTAACTCCTCAGGTACTTTACCATAACAGAGTCAAAATTTTTTATTTCAGCCAGTGTTTTTAGCATAAATTTGTATCATCAACAACTTAAAATATAGAATTGCAGCGCTTAAAGGTGGTATGGAAGAACCTAAAGCCTAAATCCCGGTTAAGACGCTAATTCATTAATGATAGATGAGTCTTTACGACTTATATCGCTACATGTACAAAACTAATTTACAAGGTTTTTTAATTACTTGTCGTGATATTGATTGTCAAAACATTAACTTGCTGAAAGCAATAAAAACTCACCGTGCCGTTGGATGTTGACAGGTTTTTTTCTTTATATCATGAAACATATCTAACAATGAGATAAAAATCAAAATGTTAACTTATAAAGTCTTGACTATTTATGCTGTATTCTATACGCTATTCTTTATTAAACGTTAATTTGATTTTAGTGTCGATTACATCAGCCATAGAAGGAACGGAATACCTTGAAAAAAAAAGCACATTTTAAAAATTTAATTGGAACCTTTTTTATTTATTGTTCTATTTTTATATTTTGTGCAGGCAATATGTGCAGAGTATTGGCAGCAGGCGATGGTAAAAATAAATACAGCAGTTCAGATAGAGAGATTAACGTCCACAATACAGCTAAAAACTCCAAACCTTGTCAACCTGTAACTTATACACTCAGCAATCCTATGGAAAAATCTTTTTCCTCTTCAATGGAAAGAAATGATTCATTGTATGATCATAATCACCGTAATTCTCTTAGTGGTATTCTGAAATATGTTTTTTGTATTACACTTTCTGATGATTAAATAAAGATGAAAATAATACCAGTAACACTTTTTCTGAATACGCATTCGTTGAAACAATCAACAGAGTAATTATAATAGCATAAGATCAGAATTATTTTTCTGGCTCAATTTATATGCTCTTCACTTAAGACTTAAGGCACATTCGGTTAATTGGTAATGCCTTAAATTTGTACATCAACTAAAATTGATACCGCCCACTACAGGTTCCAATGATCTTATTATGTAATTCCATTGGTTTGGAAAAACAAATCATTTTTCTTGTCAGTGGTTTTATTCGGGCTTGTATATTCAGATCACATCTTCTGTTTTTTTGGATAAATTTTTCACTTACAGTAGCTGCAGAAAACTTCAACGGTAACCATTTGTTAATATCCTTACACTGAACATCAAAAAATAACCTTATATAAAATTATGTGCTTGTGCGTAAATTTGAGATATTACCTGTTCTTTATATCTGTGGCTGTTATTTACCAAAAACCTGAATGATTTTTAACAGTCCGTATTCATAAAAATCAAAGTATTAACCTATAAAACATTTATTTTTTATGTTGTATCCCATATAATACTTTTTTTAAATTAAACGTCGGTTGATTTTTAATCTCAATAGTATCAATGATAAAAGGAATAAAATAGAGTGAAAAGAAAAGCACATTTTAAAAACTTAACCAACACCTTTTTAATTTATTGTTTTATTTTGATATTTTGTGGAAGCAATACCTCTGGAGTGCTGGCAGCAGGCGACAATAAAAAAAATAACAAAAGTGAAAATATTGAGCTTAGTGTGCACAAAGTAGTTGAAGCACCCAGTGATAGTAATACAGAAACAGATAGAGGCACAGATGATTATAATATCGGAAATGGAGCAGCTACAGATGAAAACGCCAAGCCTGACCGATCTGTAACTCATGAGCTCGGTAACCCTGTAAAAGAACCTTTTATCCGTTCCATGGACAGAAATGCACCTGCACAGAATAACCGTATCGGTACCAACAATTTTTGGAGTTATTGTTGGAAGAGCGGTTGTATTTCTTGTCTTGTTTGTCCTTTAGACTGTATGGATACTGCTTGTAGTGCTTTTGATACTTGTCGTGTTTGTAATCCTTGTTGTAATAACAGTATTAAACAAACATAACTATATCAGCCTGATATGCAAAAACATCAGGCAAGTGACGAAGAAAATAACAGCATTCTTCTCTCCCTCTCCCTGATTATTAGTAAAGGGGATTTCAGGATTAATATAGAGCGTTTATATTCAACTGATAACTAGAAATGATCAAATATAAAACACAGGGGATTGATAACACCATAAATCTTTGTATTTAGCATCTGTTTTTCCAAATGAAAACCGCAAAACTTTACCGACCGAGTCTGCATATTCACTGGCAGTACGGGTATTCAGATAACTGAGCACACTTCCAGGACTTAAATGTTTATAAGCAGGATCAACACCACCATTGATATATTCTACTGAAACCCATTGCGGTGATTCTGCCTGTAGCAGCAGCTGTACTGCAACGGGCTGGTTGGTTTTGTCGTATAAAATAAACCCTCTTTGTAAAGGTCTCAGACACTGCAATACAGCAGATAAATTTTCATACCCTTTAGGTTTTTTATTGTGGCGTTTCACAAAAAGAGCAGTATAAATATCACAAAAATCCTCTACACTGATTTCATCAACTGCTTTGTAATAACCTCCGGCTTCCTGAAATAATCGTAATTCCCGGCGCATGTTGTATTTAAATTTTTTAGAAAAACAGGGAGTCTGTGCTGTATAACTTTTCAGCAGGCTGATAGTTGTATGGTGTTGCTGTTTTAATCCGTTAATTTGTCGTTGGTGCAGACAGGATAAAAATGTTGTTTTGAATCTTAGATTAAAAGAATGTGCCTCACTTAATGGTAAAATAACCTCAGCATTACCTGTATCCACAAGGCGATGCTTATTAAGTTTTTTTAAGAGCTGTTTGTTACCGGCAATATATTTTCCCCATAGCGGTACAGCACCTGTTAATTTTTGTTGCTCATATTTCCCAATATAGCGCAGTGGTGTTGCTGTAACTGTCGAAACCGTTTTAACTAAAAGTGGATGTGTTATTACACTGTGACCAAACTGGTTGCTGGCTTGTTGATAATGCTCAGCATCAATCTCCTGCCAGCCAGACTCACGCCACCATTTTAATAAATTCATATTAACCTGTGATTTTTTGTATAAACGGCATCTGCCAAAAAGTTTTTCGCATGGCCTGATATGAAAAATTTCCCTGAACACGTGCCTGCATTAATCCGGCTAACTGTTGTATTTCAGCACAGGACAAGTGATAGATCTTTTGCATTTTATCTGCCAGATGCTCTGCATTACCTACATCAAATAATTCACCGGTTTCACCGACAACCTCGGGTGCACCGCCACAGTTACTGCAAATAATTGGAACACCTGCAATCATTGCTTCTAATAATACCATTCCAAAAGGTTCGTGATCTGAACTTAATACAAAACAGTCAAAGGCATTGAAGCAGCGAGCAACCTGCGGAATTTTTCCTAAAAAATAAACTTTTTTATCAATATTTAAATGGATTGCTTCTTGTTTAAGCTGCTGCTCCAGGCGACCGGTTCCAACAATGACCAACACACTGTTTGGTAACGATAAATGAACTTTAGAAAAGGCTTTAATTAATGTTGATTGATCTTTGTCAGGATGTAATCGTCCTACATTAGCAAAGACAAATGCTTCGTCCGGTAAATTTAATTTTTTTCTTGCCGCCTGTTTTGATAAAAGCGCCGTGGAGAGACTATCAGTTTCAACCGCATTGTAGAAAGTTTGAATACGTTGCTTATCTATTTTGGGCAGACAGTGACGCAAATCATCTCTGATTGCATCAGAGACACCAAGCAGACAGAATAATTCTTTTTGGTGTCTGTATATATACCAGCGACGTCGCAGACGTTTATAATCACCATAAGCATGATGGACTCCAATAACAGGAAGTTTTTTTATGTGAGTGGCAATATACAGTGGTTTAAAGCGATGAGCTATGGCAAAGATAAACTGATACTGTTCATGCAATCGTTTTAATTGCATGATCTGTCTTAGCTTCAGCCCCCGGACTTGTGCTGAGGTATTTTCTAAAAAAATAACGGTGCCTCCCACCGCTGCACTAACTACACTGTTTTTAACACCGGTAAGAAAGACAGTAACAACATGATAAGCCGCCTCACAAAAAATAGAGGCATACTGCTTTGCGACATCGCAAAAAGGCATTTCATAGCCATGACAAAACTGTAAAACATTAACTACTTTGTTTTCAGACACTTACTTTGTCTCCTGATAATTTATTGCATTCTACATTATCTTTATAAAAAGCGCTATTGGAGTGTTTGTGCTTATGAAACTGAACCACAACCAATACAGACAAATACTGTTTTAGTACTTTATGTAACTATTTGAATAGTAAGAAATTGTATTAAACAGGCTGATCATATAAACAAACCAGCTGATAAAAAAGCTATTTTTATATAAATGCGACAGACAACATTATCTGTCGCCTGCTTTTTTATTGCTTTGTCTGCCAGTAAAGTAGTTGCTGGTTTTCATACAAACAAATGCTTAGCATGAAAATTCAAATGATCTTCAATAAAGCTGGATATAAAGAAATAGCTATGGTCATAGCCTGATCGAAGATGAAACTCAACTACCGATTTATGCACCTTAGCTGCTGCCAACAAGCTCTCAGGTTTAAGTTGTTCGGTGAGAAAGTTATCTTTATCTCCCTGGTCTATAAGAACAGGTAGCTGTGCTTTGCCTGCTTTGAGCAGTTCGCAGGCATCATACTGTTTCCAGCTTTCCGTATCGTTACCCAGATAGGCTGAAAATGCTTTTTGACCCCAGGGACACTGCATGGGATTACTGATTGGGCTAAATGCTGAAACACAACGGTATTGCTGTGCATTTTTCAGTCCGATAATCAGCGCACCATGACCTCCCATACTGTGACCGGAAATTGATTTCACGCCGGACACCGGAAAATTCTTTTCAATAATGGCTGGCAGCTCCCGAGTTATGTAATCATACATCTGATAATGGCGGCTCCAGGGTGCCTGGATAGCGTTGAGATAAAAGCCTGCACCCTTGCCCAGATCATAGTTTTCATTATCAGCAACATCCTCTCCGCGCGGACTGGTATCCGGAACCACAATGGCAATATTCAGTTTTGCAGCCATACGCAGAGCACCGGCTTTTTGCATGAAGTTTTCATCACTACAGGTAAGACCTGATAACCAGTAGAGTACCGGCACCTGGTGAGAACGGGTAACATTGGACGGCTGAAAAATAGCAAACCGCATATTACAGTTCAATACCGCAGAATCATGTGTATACTGCGCATGCCAACCATCGAACACTTTATTTTTACTGACATTTTTAATGGTCATAATGACTCCCTGATCACCGGATTACTGTATTGAATGAAGCTCTGCAACCAACAATTATTTTTTATATTTATTTATCCATATGAATAACACTACGGATACTCTTGCCTTCATGCATCAGATCAAAGGCTTTATTTATATCTTCCAGACCCATCGTATAAGTAATGAAGGGTTGCAGAGCAAATTCACCTGCCATGTAGCGCTCTACGATTTCAGGCAGTTCAGAACGCCCTTTAACACCACCAAATGCACTCCCCCGCCATACACGACCCGTGACAAGCTGAAACGGACGGGTAGCAATTTCCTCACCTGCACCGGCAACACCAATGATAACCGACTCTCCCCAACCTTTGTGGCAGCACTCCAGCGCCTGACGCATTACATTCACATTACCGATACATTCAAACGAATAATCTACACCACCATCAGTCATTTCAATAATGACTTCCTGAATCGGTTTGGTAAATTTTTGTGGGTTGATCACATCCGTTGCACCCAGTTGTTGCGCAAGTGCAAATTTACTCTCATTAATATCAATACCGATAATCTGAGCAGCGCCTGCCATACGGGCACCAATAATCGCTGCAAGACCCACACCACCAAGACCAAAGACGGCGACAGTATTACCTTTAGTCACCTTTGCTGTATTCAGCACAGCCCCCATACCTGTGGTGACACCACAACCGAGCAGACAAACCTCGTCAAGTGGTGCCGCCTTATTGACTTTTGCCAGCGAAATTTCTGGCAATACGGTGTATTCAGAAAAAGTGGAGCACCCCATGTAATGAAAAACCGGCTGACCATCTTTATAAAAGCGGGTGGTACCATCAGGCATCAGACCTTTACCCTGCGTCTCACGAACAGCCTGACACAGATTTGTTTTACCCGATTTACAAAATTTACACTGACCACATTCGGCAGTATACAGCGGGATAACGTGATCACCCACCTCTACGCTGGTCACACCTTCGCCAACCTTTTCGACAATGCCACCACCTTCATGTCCCAGAACAGCGGGAAAAACACCCTCCGGATCACTGCCTGAAAGTGTGAATGCATCTGTATGGCAAACACCGGTAGCAATAATGCGCACCAGCACTTCACCTTTTTTGGGAAGCTGAACATCAATTTCTTCTATCGTTAACGGCTTACCGGCTGCCCACGCAACAGCTGCTTTTGATTTAATAAATTCCTGGTCGGGGTGGAGATTAAATGCCATTGAAGCTTCCTTTTGATGAACCTTATCCTGATGGAGTAAATGTAGTTAAATTGCGCATAATACAGACATACCCATGCGCACTGAAATGAGTGCAGCTTTAGTGTCGGTATGACCACTGCTAACAACAATAACAGCAAAATGAGCAGAAACATTCACTACAGTACCTTTAAAACTTTATAAATACAATCACAGGCGTATGTTAGCCCTGGCGACTTAAAAAATCAATAGGAATCAACACAGACAGAGACTACTTTTTTGACAGACTTTTTTTGAGATGACTCATTTGTGTATTTGATAGTTACACTCGTGACTTAGATCATTATCTTTGTATTTTGCAGATTACTCTTTTCTTATACTTTAGTTTACCTATAAGTTATCTGAGGACCCTGAATATGGGAAAAATTACTCAAACTGATCAAAGACTTCCACTAAATGCGCAACCACAACCACCCACAACCGAAACAACTTCTGATGCAAACAATAAAATCCGTTCTCATAAAGGAGAGCAGTACCTTAGCAAAGAACAGACAGATAAAGAAACCAATAAAACCCGGCTAACTGAGCGTTCGGTTAGTGTAATTTCCATTGAATCTGATGATAGCGGGGTGGGCGAACCGGTTACTGCAGAAACAAGTTCTGTTAGTGGTACAGAGAATTTGCATTTTGATAAATTACCTGTCGATCAAAAGCATTTTGCTTACGCAAAAGAAGAATTACTAAGACTGCAACCGAGGCTTGAAAAAGAACAATTTGACTTTGTTAAAAGCTCATTACGTAAACTGGAAAGACTGAATGAAAATTTTCCGAAAATTCATAAAAAATTAATGGATAAATCTTTAGATCTGAAAGCAAAAAGAGGTGCTTTTATGGCTCATTCCGGGATCCTGGCACATATCGGACAAGGCAGAACCAGTCCGGAAGGTGCACTTTTTATGGCTGAAAATATGGTTTGCAGTTTGGTTAATTTGCTTTACCGGGAAGATATAGATAATGAAAAGCTGTTTAATCATTTTTTCAACCGGCATGAAGTTTGCTGTGAGGCAAGATCCCGGGCAGCTGACAATTTCTTGCTGAAAGAAGTACACGGTATTGATAAAGAACCGGTATATGATTCCAATTTCCCCATAGTAATGATTTTGAGTAATGAAGTACTGGAATATCAGAGAATAAATAATCTTGATCCCGCAACCGATATAATTTCCGGAGCAGGCTTTAAAGCTTACTTGCTGGATAAAGGTAAATGTGTTGGTTATGAAGCAAAAGATGGTACAATCACCGAACAAGATATTGATAATTATGTTGACCAACAGGTAAATGAATTATTTACAATGGATCCATAAAGAATAGTTTTTATTCAGTTTACTCAGGTTTCCTTATCCAAATTAGCAGAATATAATTCTGAGTTCATGTAAAAACCTTTACCGTTATAGCAAAACAACAGCCAATTCAGGCTTTGCTGTTGTTGCTTTAACAAGGAAGTGTGTTTATTTTATCTGTAGCGTTCTGTTCTTAAGTGCTCTGTTTGTATAGACGTGGCACAAGGCAACAGCCAGTGCATCCGCAGCATCCTGTTGTGGTGTTGCGTTTAATTTTAATAGTGCGGCTACCATATGCTGTACCTGTTGTTTATCAGCACTACCTGTACCTACAACGCTCTTCTTAATTTGACGGGCAGAATATTCAAAGATGGGTAATTCCCGGTTAGCCGCAGTCACCATTGCCACGCCTCTGGCGTGCCCCAACTTTAGTGCTGAGTCAGGATTTTTCGCCACAAACACCTGCTCAACAGCGACTTCCTGAGGTTGATGCAGATCAATCAGTTGACTGACAGCCTGGTAAATAGAGCACAATCTTTGTGAGAAGTTTGCAGAATCTGTACGTATACATCCTGAAGCTACATAGTAAGCTTTTCCTCGCAGATAACTAATTGCACCAAAACCTGTTACTCTGGATCCGGGATCAATACCAAGTATCATTACCATTTGTCTGCTCAACACTTTAAGTCATCATTATAAACGGTATAAGTTTACCATAGATATATAAAATAGTGCTAAGGTTACACAGTACCATTTAAAGCCAGCACTATAATACCTGCAAAAAAGTAACAGAAAAATAAACGTATACTCGTCCCATAAACAAGTCACTTTAAATAAACTATTGGCAGACTCAGTTTTTCAAAATGTACGAGCAAGGTATCCGGAAAAACAATTCACACAAAAAAATCATGATCTTATTGATCTTCCGCAAAAGATACCTGAACCCAATCCTGATTAAACGCACTTCAGAAAAAGGCACTAAAGCATACTTTCCTTAAGTCGTAACAGGTGGTTTGGGTTTAACAACAGTAAAGAGTTTATTTTTTTCTTTTATACACTGCAATTCCTCTGCTGTCAGAGATGCAATAACTCTTGAATCATATTCACGACCATCAAGATTATCAACGGTAATATCATTTATTTGTGGATATTCCTTATTACTAAATTGTTGTTGTAGTTGGTCAATGGCTGCTAATAATTCATCAAATGTTTTGAAATGGTCATTTGGTGACCATCCGCTATTTATTAAGACAGCATTTATGGAAGAAAGAATGTCACCTGCAACCTCAGCTAAATATTTTACAACTGCAGGGTCGTATATAAAGTTTAATAAAAATTTATTCAGCTCATCTGAATATAATAACTGTCTGTCAGATCCTGTTGACTTCTGCAATACTTTTTTCAACCTGCGTAATTCTTCAAAAATAATTCTGGATCTTGCAAATTTTTTTGCCCTGGTCAGATCGTAAAACTCAGGTAAAGGGAAAGATGTCACTGCAGAAAGTGCTTTTGCAAGTTGTACATATACGCCTACAGTAGACATTCCCAAAAGATTAGCATAGCTCTCTAATGACTGAGCGATAAAATCAGGTCTTCTTTTTATATCTTCCGGAAATATTAGTATCTTTCTTTCCTCTCTAATAGTGGCTAAATATTGCTGCATCTGTTGCTCATATTGTTTTTTTGCAGCATAAAATTGTGTTTCGTCATCGAAAGCAATGGTTTCAAATTCTTTTTTTAACTGGCGGTATAACGGTACCAGTGCATGAGCCCCAAGTGACGTCTTTGATACAATTCCTCTCCATAAGTCTTCATTTGCACCAGAAGCGGTAACATCTTCAGCCTGAAGTCTTAACAATACCGCTTGTGAACCAATCTCCATAATATAAGTGTAATCCAATAGTTTTATTGCAGCATCATCGACAGGGTTAGCCTGTGCATGTGTTATCAGTTGTAATACACAAATCAGGATGTATAAAAATGTTTTTTGTATCAATTTGTAGTACATAAGTTTATCCTTTTTTATTATTTGTTTTACTGCATTGAAATGTATAGAATAGATTATGCATAAAATATCTGTAGTATTATTAATATTTATTTTACGACAAATGATTTATATATTCTTTGTTTTAATGTGTACAAAGAATTTATCCAAAAAATAAAAGACGTAGTCTGAATTTATAAACGTGAATAAAATAAAAAAGCCGTTTTAAACGATTTATTAATTCATTGGCAGGATCGGTTTCTTGAAAAATCAGATACATTATACTACAATGTAATCTCTGTTGAAGACATTCATGGAATTTAATACAGACTTAATGCATACTGGTAAACACTTTTCTGAGTAAGCATATCTTTTTAAACAGGAAATCATAAAAAAAATAAACTGTTATTTCTTTAAAAAAAAACAATTATATCCAGCAATATTTTTTAAAAGAGTTATTTTATCATGCAAAATAAAACATACATATGCACCATTATTTTATTATTTATTACATTGAATTGTGCAGGGAAAAAATCTGTAACAGATAAACCTTTATTTCCTTTATATGATGACATTTTACAATTAAATGGTTGTAATAAAGGGGCTGCTTCTCATGATTGCTTGCCATCAAAAGTAACGTTTAATGATTTTAAATTTGATTTAGAGGATTTTTATTATATGGATTATAAGTCTTCTAAACCTCAGACTACGAACAGTTTTTCCCTTAAAAAAAAGAGTGCTAAGGGCTTAAATAATGTTTGGCTTATGCACGTAAAAACAGAAAACATTAATTCAGCAGAGTTCGCTGGTAAATTTGAAGAGCTCACTGGTAATACATCACATTGTATACACAATTATTATCCAAAAAACCTCCGTTTTATTGTCTCAGGAACGTTGATAGTGAATATTATGGGAGACATGAATTCTGGTACTAATCTTAAAACCCTTCATCTTGACAATTTTGTAATAGCAAATGGACCATCAAATTCATCTGATCGTGACACATGGATTGGTGGGAAAAACTGTGTCAGAATAAGCGATGGTGTGTCCGGAAAAAATGTTATAGAATGTACCACCAGAGAACAACAAAAATTATGTATTTTAAAGACAGACTCCGTCATACAGAAACCCAGTTACAGCATTAATCAAATCTTTATTTCTTCTGGTAAGTGTAAATGATAGTATATTCGATGCAGCCCGTTAAATGTAAAAACACGAATGACGGCAACTAAATGTATTTTCAGGTAAGTGAAAACAGACAGGTTCCTTCGAAAGCAGGAACCCAAAAAAGTTTCTAGGTTTTTTCACATTTGGTCAGATATCTGATTATTTCAGACTCCAGTAATAGCCCTTTACCGTCCCGGGACGAGTTTTATTATATCTTAACACCAAAGTAAAATTGCTATTCACTTCCTGACCATTCAGCCAGCTAAATTTAGGACTCTTTGCACTGAGAGTACCGTTGTAACCATCATCGCGGTTTTTCAGCGTGATATGCAGTTCCTCCTCACTGCGTCCGCTCAAAGCAGGAATAAAGCCAATATCACGTTCATAGTGAATACAGCCTTTATGAAAGCTGTATGTTACACCACTTCCAATATGCACTGTATCATGGTGTACTTTTCCTCGTGCATCATTGTGAATACCTTCAGCGCCACAACCCTCCCAGTGAAAATATAGGGTTATTTTCTCATGGGTAGCATTTTTGATATTGAACAGATAGTCTTCTGCATACAGG
>JAPORK010000546.1 GCA_026710285.1 Endozoicomonadaceae bacterium
AAATTGTGGTTTCTGTTGCAGAAACACTAGATTCTTCAGCCAGCTCTGCACCTAAAGCAGCAAATACTGCACTGGTTGCAATCACTGTGACCATTTGTGTAATACCTACCACAGCAGATGTAATGTTAAGACCTTTGTTTGCAGGGGTCACTGCTGTGACCACGGGAATACAACTGCCAACTGCTGCAATTCCCGTAGCCACTGTTGCTAATGCTGTACTCCCGGCACTGGCAGCTGTTGCTCCAAATGCTGCAACGCTCAATCCGGCAGCAACCACTGATGTAGCAAGGTTTACCCATTTGTTGTGAAGCGCTCCAAGCCCTGCTGTACCTACATAACCCGCCCATTTAAAAACAGCTCCCAGCCACCTGGGCATATTTCCATCAGGGTCAGTATTCATTACGGGATTATTTCCCGCAAAACAGTAACCAGCACCTAACGGATCTTCACTTAAAAAATGACGCTGTTGCGGATTGTAAACCCGGTTCCCTGCACCTAAAAACTGCCATCCGGTAAGAGTCTCTGTACGTTTACCATTAAAGCCATATACTATTGTTTGATCAGATGGCGGTTTAACCCGATGCCATACCATGCCGTAAGGACTGTAAATGTTGTATTGCGTTGTCTTGTATTCATTTTGATTTTGCATTTTACTCAGAATACTGACAATATCGCCTTTATAATTTTTTTCATAATATTCACTAATAACACCATCTGTCGTTTTAGCTACCCCTTGATAACCGATAATCTGCGCAGGTTGTCCGGGTGTATGCAGTTTTTCATTAATCAATACATCTGATCGATAAAAAAGGTAACGAATATTTTGTTTATGCTTTTCTATAACCTCTCTGTTATTGCCATCATAAGTGTAAGTACTATGATTACCGTTGTGTGTAATGATTTCAGAAACCTGATTAAAAGCATTATAAACAATATGATTTTTTTCTGTGTCCGTCGTTATATTTCCCGCTGTATCATAAGCCAAATCTTTTATAACAGGGGTGTTTTGGTTCCACGAGGTACTGATAAACTGAGTACGCAAAGGAGCTACAGTGTTAGTATATTTATAAGCTGTTATTTTACTCACTGTTGTTTTTTGTTGTGGGTCTTGTAAATTTTCTATAATAGTTTTTAACTGATTCAGGGATGTAAAGTTATATTTTTGGCGGATAATAACCGGAGCCTGTGTAAGCCCTGAACCTTTAAAAGCAGTATCCCGCGGACACAAAGGCAAACCAGCTGACCCATGACAGGTCATGGTCACCAAATTATTCAGTACATCATATGTGTAATTAAAAATACCGTACTGGTCACTGCCTTTTTTTTGATACAGGGTCGTTATATTATCATGGTGGTCATAACTAAAAATCCATTGTGAGATAACTTTATTTTTCAGTATATCTGTTACCTCACGCTGATGCCCATAATTATCATAACGGATATTCCGCTGCATTCCGCTACCATAACCGATGGTTTTAATGCGAGAAAATCCATCATAACCTACCGAAGATAATATTTGATTGTTTCCGTTAATAGTATAGTAAACTGTTCTTTTAATACGCCCCTGTTTATCATAGATAGTGTTTGTTACATTTCCTGAAATATCAGTTACACTTATAATACGACGGTTGTTGTCATATTTCTGTTTTATTTTGTAATCAGGATAATTATTTTCACCTTTATGCACTAAGGATTGCATCATGCCATCAGCGCTATAACTGTACAAAGTGATACCGGTATTATCTGTTTTTTGTGTCGGCAGCGTAGTAATCGGATCATAACTTAACGACCATTGTTGTTTTTTATCAACAAATTCAGTAACCGGTAAACCAGGAACGTTATAGCACCATGATATACGATGCCCCGTGGAAGTTAGGATAAAATCAGTAAGCCCATCAACTGTATAATGATAATAATTCTTCCCCGCCTCTATTTGATATTCCCACATTAACTGTCCTGCTGCATTATAATGTGCGGATGAAAGCAAATAATGTTCTCCGTTAATGCCAAAAAACGCTATTGCAGTAATATGACTGGTCAGATCATAGATGTTATGAATTCGGCTACCTGCCGAATTAACTGTATCGGTAACCTGTCCCAGCGCATTGTAATATTGTTTGGTAATTCTTCCTGAAGTGTTCTGCAAGACAACTCTTCCAAAGCCATCATAAGTAATAAATGAAACTTTATCAGTTTGTTTATCACTGCGAAGACAGAGTGTTTTCATATCAGGCAAATGTCCATTGGGTGCAGGTAATACCCAATATTTAACCGGTTTATTTAATATGTTATAACGAGAGACAGAAAGCACTGAGTATTCATTCTGCACATTGCGCCGATAATTCACTACACACCGGAATGCATCATCATATTGTA
>JAPORK010000083.1 GCA_026710285.1 Endozoicomonadaceae bacterium
CTGTTTACTAATCAGACATTACAAACAGCTGATGCGACCGGACTGAATATTACCCATTATCATTATGATTTTATGGGTCGTTTAATCAGGACAGATCGTGCTGTAGGAACACCTTTTGCAGTCAGTGCTTATTATACATATACCATATCACCTGCACTCAATCAGGTGCTCATTACATCTCCAAATAAGTTACAACAAAAAACCATCTTTGACGGTGCAGGGCGTATACTTATGCATTTTAATCAGGCTGTTGCTGAAACAGGAAAACCAGTATCCGGACGCTGGTTTCCGATACAAAGGATTAGCTATGATCAATACGGTCGTGTTTTGGCAAAGCATACTTATATCATAAAAAGACCTGATATAGCACACGAATTCACAACTACACAAAATTATGATGATTCCGGCAGGGTTATCAGAATTCATCTATCAGATAACAGAGAAATGATAACCGAATATGATGATGCTGATCGCTGTGTCGTTCACTATGAAAAAAGTAGTACAGGAAAATATTCTGCTATTTCTGTAGTTCATGCCAATATATTATATCAACCGGTAATGAATTTACTGCTTCCGGCTCCTATGAAACCACCTCTCTCAGCTTATAATTTGTGTCACTGGTCTGTTGACACGATGAAAAATCAGCAAATTAAAGTATCTGTTACCAGTTATGATGCCTTTGGTCGTGTTGTAAAAATCACTGATCCTTTGGGACACATCATAAAAAAAAGCTATGATGAATTCGGCGCTATAACCGACATTACTGATCCAAAAGGTGACAGACTACACAATGTCTATGATTTGTCAGGTCATCGTATTCAGTCCTGGGCATACCCTGTCTCAGGTGGTCATTACCTTTTATCTTCAGCAGAGTATAATAATGCAGGTGAGTTGCTATGGAGTGCAGGAGAAGATAAACGCCGATCAACGTTTACTTATAACAAAAGCGGGCAACTGCTTAAGATAATAAATCCGGCAGGTCATACCATCTCTTTACAATATAATGTATTAGGCTTACCTGTAGCCCAATCTCTGGATGGCAAATTGCAGTTACAACTTGATTATGATCCGGTAACCACACTGATTGCAGAAAAAAAAGGGATAACCGGTACAACAACTTTTATCTATAATGCTGATGGATTAATACGACAACTGATTCACTCAGGCAAAAATGGTTATACTGATTATAAATTAAGCTGGAAATATGATATAAACCGACGTCTTATTAATGTCACAGATATTACCGGTAATCAAACCCAGACAGTTTATGATAATCAGGGACGTGTAGAAAAAATGATTTATCAGCCATTAAACAATAAAATAGAAACTGTAGCCTCTTCAGTCTATGATGATTTTTCTCGTCTTAAGACTTTGCATTACGGTAGTGGAATGGATCGTAATCTTCACTATGATGCTTTTGGTCATGTGTTGGAAATAACTGATACACTACATAATCGTCTTCTATATGATGAGTATTTTCACTATGATGCTAATGATAATATTACAATGCTGATGCAGAAAACTGATCAGTATCAATATGCAAAATTGAGTTACCACTATGATGCGCTTAATAATTTAATTAATATGACTTGTAAAGGCTCTGAAGGATTGCCATTATGCCCAAGAGACACCTATTTTTCAGGTTCTGGTTTGACCCGCGCTCCCGTTATTACTCGCCAGGACTATAGTTTTACACCGCTGAATCGCCTTGCCAGCATTCAGGAAACGTTACAGGATTCAGCAACCAGCAAAGCCATTAGCAAAAAACTAAATTACTATTACGCTGATCCTCAAGTTCCACTACGCATTCAACAAATAAGCACAACATGGAATCATGTTTCAACGGTTACACAGCATTTTGATTATGATGTAATGGGCAATATGATAAACGACGGAGAGAAAAACCATCTACTTTACAATGCTTTTAATCAGGTTACACAAGTGAACAAAAAAGATGGTCAGCATAGCTATTATAATTACGACAGTAGTGGTAAAACAGTAAAAACAGTGAGTGCTGAGGGTGTCCGTTATCTGTTTTATCGGGGCAGTCAGTTAATTGGTGAAAAAATTAATTCTTCTGGGCAAAATACACATTTTATAGGCTATTTGGGTGTCGCTAAAACTATTGACAGCATTATTCAGACATACAATGAAACCAATTATAAAGGAGATGTAGTCGGTGTGCTCAATAAAGAGAGAAACTGTTCTGCACAATATAAATTAAATCAACGTAATATTTATAGTCCTTATGGTATGGTTTTTCATCAAACAAATAATTCACTGTCTCTGCCGCTGCATCAAAAAACATTATACGGCTTTGATGGAGAATTAACTGATCCTGCCACAGGCTGGCAGTTTTTAGGTAACGGA
>JAPORK010000358.1 GCA_026710285.1 Endozoicomonadaceae bacterium
GGTGATGTGATTAGCATATTAAAACAGGATAAAACGTTAAAACAGTGGAGTGTACAACAACACAATATTTATAGTCCCTATGGTATGGTATGGTCTTACGGAAAACAAAAGACAACAGTTCCAGCTTTTCAACAGGCACTAAAAGGTTTTGATAATGAAATAACGGATACTGCAACAGGCTGGCAATTTTTAGGTGCCGGTCATCGTACCTATAACCCGTCTCAGCGCTACTTTGTCAGTGAAGATCCTGCCGGTGATGGTTATGCTTTTGGCAGTAATAATCCGATAATGAATAGTGATCCCAGTGGTAATATGCCAAGCTGGATGGGTAAAGCATTTAAACTGACTAGCATTGTTTTTACTCTGGGAATGAAATTGAGTCATAGTAAACTTGTTCGGGGAGTTGGAGCATCACTGATCTGGGGTGCGATGGGTATCGTCTTAGGTCCGGTATCTGCCGCAGGTATGGCGCTTGCCGCACCAGCTGCATTAGCTTTTGCATCAGCAGTAAAACCTGCCAATAAAGGTTTACAACAGGCGTCAATGGTTACCGGAAGTGTTTATGGAGGCGCATTATTTGCAGTGGGACTGGCAGCTATCGTGGCAGGCATTGGTGCAGCTGCAGGTCTGATAGGAGCAACAGAAATCTTCAATGAAGTAGCAACAGGAGGAGGCTTAGCAGGAGATGCGGTAGAAAGTTTAGGTATTATAAGAGGTATGCCAGAAGATGCTGAAAACCTATTAATAGAAATCAGTAGGAATCAAATCCAGGGATATTCATTAGCAACGGTTTCGGGGGAGCTGGAAAATGGTGCCGGTGAAGGTGCAAATATCGCCGCAGCTAACGTTCAAAATGAGATGGTTGCAAGCACCGAGGAACCTGCAGCAGAAGCAAGCAATACCGCTGCTACTGTTGAGGATATTCCGAAACCCAAGCTAGGTGTTTTTGGGTGTGGTAATATTTATCCTGAGTTCTGTGATCATGGTGGGGTTACTACATTTTCTGAAGAAGCGATACAAGGAGCTAATTATACGATAGATTCTGATGAGTCTTTAGATGATGCAATAGGTCAAGCAGGTGCGGGTACTTTTGATGAAATACTTCAGGAGTATTCAAGGAGTGAAGAATATTTACAATTAGGGCATGATTTGCTGAGACCAGGTGGCAGGATGTATGTTATTGTAAGAAATGAAGATAATGCTCACTGGTGGCTTACCCATTATGCAATGACAGGTGAAGAGACGTTTGGAGGGGCAGAGAATATGGGGTTTATAAGAGGTTTAGATAATATACAACGGATAGCAGGCAAATTTGGAGTCAAAAACCTTGATGGGAATACACATGAGTGGATGTTGGTATTCAAAAAGCCTGGCTGATAATTAAAGCGTTGAGCACTTAAATGGTGCTCAACGCTTTAGTAATAATAGTATTCAATGTAATTTTGGTCTGTGTGTATTACCTGATAATTGTTTGATAATAAATTATGCAAGCTTTTCAAAGATAGGATGAATTGATTTAAAAAAGAAATATACCTGCAACATACTACTAAGTTTGTATTACTACAGACCAAAGCAGTATAAAGTAATTAATCCCTTTATCTGATATCAAAAGAGTAAATTTTCATTAAGATCTTTTTTTAAATCATTGAAATATTTTTTTAAAATAACGTGATCTGTATTAGAAAACGACTTAAATCTGCCCTGAAACCTTTCATAGCATACTCCTCATATTCAAAAGAGTAATACACAAATAATAAATCAAATATCAGCACAATCATTTCGAATGATACTAAATAAATTTTGTTGTTTAATAGTATAAAATAATTTTTTGTCGTTTAGTTTAAAGAAAACTAAAATAAATATTTTTTGTCTAAGTTAATAGAAGTCTTAATTGCATCTTTCAGAATGCAATCTGCTTTGTAAATTTAACACAACAATTTTTATAAAGATACGCAAATCATGATAAACTTTAATAAACGACTATATTTATTTGTAAAGATGCTACTATTTTTGTCTCTATTTTTATACTTTGGAAAAATAAATTTAGCTATTGGAAAAATTAAAAATTATAAAAACAACACTTATACTCATAATAAAGTATCACTAAAAAAAAACACTTTAAATAATCATATAGCTAATCACACAAAAGAGAAGAAAAATAAAACCAATCACCATTCATTACTGGATGAATCAAACAGTAGTGGTTTGTCCATATGGTCTAACTCTTTTAATTTTGCTAAAAGCGCAAATAGTAGAGTAGATCCCAGAACAGGTATGCTGCTTATTTCTATGAAGGTCGGCTTATTACAGAGTAATTTTGGTCATGGTCCTGATATTGATCTGGAAATGAATTATAACAGTGGT
>JAPORK010000215.1 GCA_026710285.1 Endozoicomonadaceae bacterium
ATTTTTGACAGTTTCGGAAGGGTTTTGAAAAGTTTTACTGAATCAATTGATATAGCAGGAAAACAACAACCAGGTCACTGG
The DNA here is from genome assembly GCA_026710285.1 of Endozoicomonadaceae bacterium. Lineage (GTDB taxonomy): Bacteria > Pseudomonadota > Gammaproteobacteria > Pseudomonadales > Endozoicomonadaceae > JAPORK01. Next base: position 82 of record JAPORK010000215.1, read on the forward strand.
TGGCCGGTACAAAAAACCAGCTATGATCAGTACGGACGTGTTTTCCGAAAAAGCAAGTATGCTAAAGATGAATTCGGGCATACAAAAACACTTGATATCACAAAGGATTATGACGATACCGGCAGAGTTATCCGAACACATCTTCCCAGTGGAAGCATAGCGGTTATGCACTATGACGACAGCGATAGGTGTGTGGTTAGTTATCAGCAAACTGCACAGGGTCAACGCTCTGTTATCTCTGTGTCAAAAGCAAATGTGCTCAGTCGACCGGTCAGACAATGGATATTACCAGCAGCTACAGGTCCGCTACCTTCAGTAAGATCACTCTGCCTTAGTGGTGATAAGCAACCTGAAGCACGAGTGTCTGTGATTACATATGATGGATTTGGACGACAGATTGCAAAACAGGATCAGATGGGTAGATTGATCAGGAGGCGCTATGATGAGTTGGGACGATTAACCGATACTATCGATCCTGCCGGAAACAGAATGCACTCGGTATATAATCTTACAGGACAGATTGTGCAATCCTGGTCATATCCTGTTTCAGGAGGGCGTTATCTATTATCATCCTCTGGTTACAATCAGGCAGGACAGCTAATCTGGAAGGCAGGAGAAGATGGAAGACATACTTTTTATACTTACACAGTAGACAGACTGGTTGAAACGATTACAAATCCAAGCCAACATGTTTTTTTATGGAAATATAATCTTTTAAATCTTCCTGTTAGTCAGTCCACAGATAATAAACAACAGTGGATTGTTGGTTATAATCACATTACATTAAATATACAGAAAAAAACAGATATCATTGGTACTAAAACTTATTTCTATAGTGATGACGGGCTAATACAACAATTAATCCATTCCGGAAAAAATAGCTATTTTGATTATACACTACATTGGAGATATGATAATAACCGGCGCATTGTAAGTGTTACAGATATTTATGGTAATGATAAATATATTCAATATGACTGGCTGGGACGTATTGCCCGTATCAGTTATCACGCTTATAAGAAAAATAGTAAAGAAACGCTGTTTATACCTGTTTATGATGGTTTTTCCAGGATACAACATATTAATTATGGTAGTGGTATGTACCGCGAGTTTCACTACGATATTTGGGGACATAAAGATCAGGTCACTGATACACAAAGAAAACAGCTTATATCTGCATGGTCGATGATATATGATATTAGTGGTAATATTGTCAGACTCAGTCAAACAGCAGAGAAAGACCAGCTTGCTGTGCTGCACTATCAGTATGACAGGATGAATAATCTGGTTGGCATGCAGTGTCAGGGTTCGTCTGGTTTACCTTTGTGTCCACATGATACATCGCTTAGTGGTTCAAAACTAAAACAAGCACCAATTATTCTCAGACAGAGTTATACTTTTACACCCCTTAACCGGCTGGCTACGGTTCGAGAAATATTACAACCCATGCAACAAGGAAAAACAATAGATAAAGTAATTAATTATCATTATACAGATGCTAAAATACCTCTGCGCCTTCAGCAAATCAGTACTACATGGAATCAACACAGACCAAATTTACAAAATTTTACTTATGATTCTGCTGGAAATATGATAACGGATGGACAAAATCATATTACTTACAATATATGGAATGAAGTCACCCGGGTAGTTTCATCTGCAGGAAAGCTGATTGACTATACCTATGATGGTAGTGGAAAGGAAGTAATGGAAAAAAGCCCGGAAGGTCTCAGTTATCTTATCTATTGTAGTGATGCACTTGTAAATGAAAAAATTATCAGTCCAGAGCAAGATACCCACGTTACTGGTTACCTGGGTGTAGCAAAAACTACAGATGGAATGATCAGTGAATATTATCAAAATAGCTATAAAGGTGATATTATCGGTATTTTTAGAAAAAATCACAAAGGTCAGTATCACTTTAAGCAACGTAATATTTACAGTCCCTATGGTATGGTGTGGCATAAAAAAACAGAAATGTTCCCTCTTTATCAGCAAACTTTGCAGGGGTTCGATGGTGAACGAACAGATCCTGCCACAGGTTGGCAATTTTTAGGTAACGGTAACCGGACGTATAATCCGGAACAACGCTATTTCTTCAGCGAAGATCCTGCGGGTGATGGTTATGCTTTTGATTGTAATAATCCGGTTATGAATACGGATCCGTCCGGTAATAGTCCACAGTGGCTGGGGGAAGTTTTTAAATGGGCAGGTTATATTAGCACGCTGGGTTTGAGTGCACTACATCAGCGCTGGGCTAATATTACTGCTGCGGTTATGC
>JAPORK010000519.1 GCA_026710285.1 Endozoicomonadaceae bacterium
AGTTCATAGCTGTCAATTCATCATAATAAGACTGATCATAAATTGATAAACCATTAAAAACGATATCACAGATATGAGGCTGGAGCTGGAATCTCACTCACTTCAATTCGGTGACTCATCAACTGACTACATCATTTGGGCAAAACTTTAAAACCGCAATCTGAAAGATATGACTAAGACAGGTTGTCTGGAGATACATTTATTTTTCTGCTTATTTTTTTATCGCTGTTCATTTTTTGTATTGTCAGTTTTTTTGGTCTACCTTATGGTAAATACAATTATTTCATTTCTGTTGTTTTCTTTACAGACCTTGCTTATCTGATTTCATTGATGGATTAACCCGTAACAATCTTTGGTGATTTTTTTGGATTTTGTGTTCAGGAGAATAGCGATGCGTAAATTTTCTCAGCTGCGAATGATGATTATGGTTTTGCTGATTTTGATCTTCTCGGATGTTTTATCAATAGATGGCTGGGGAGATGACTGGGAAACAGTAGACGTTCTGCATTGTCAGCAAAAGGATGTAAATGTAGATTACAATGGTACTGTATCGATTCAATTAATAAATTGTTGTCGCTTTGTAGCATATGCTGATTTTTTTGCACCAAACAATCAGTTACCAGCAAATGCACTTTTAATTTATAATTGTGGTCATGTAGAACATGACAGCTCATGTACAGGAATAATCGATGGAAGAAAATTAAAACCTGGAAAAACTTATCATATGATTTATTCATTAAGAGCCAGGGCGTATGACAAATATTATTATTCTAATCTCAATGAGATAACAGTGCATGTTACCAAGCCTCTTCCTTCTGGTACATTTACTTTTGCTTCCCAGGGGAACAGCATTACTTCTGCCAATCTAGATCTTGCTGCTGATACGCAGACAGGGACCATTACACTACAGAATACTGGTGCTGGTGATATTACTGCGCTTCAAGTCAATACAACAAAATTAATGGGTGCTGACATCCTGGATAGCAACAGTAGCTGCTTTTCTAAGAGCAGTCTGCCTTTAGCTGCAAATACCAATAGTTGTGAGATAAAGTATCATATTCCGGACAATCCGCCAGAAGGACCGGTCAAAATCACCGCCACAGGAACACATGTTACAAATAGTGGCGCTGCGCTAACCATAAACATTAAAACCGGTCATTTTACTTTCCGTAATGCTAATGATACACAGAATATTTCTGAGTTAAACCTGAAGCCTGGTGATACCGGGACCATTCAGTTAAAAAATACCGGTAGTGCTGATATCAGTGATTTCAGGCTACCTCAGTTACCTTCAACACCAGGGATCACTTTTGACCAAACCGGCAGTGCCTGCCCGTTTGCTCCGAATGCTACGAAATCACTAAATCAGGGTACTAACTGTACGCTAAAATATACCGTTTCGCCCAATGCTGATCAGAGCAATTTAAGACTGACATCGCATGGTAAAGGTGCAGGTAACAATGGCACAGCTATATTGAACATCAATATTAATAAGATCGGTTATGCGGTTTTTCGTGATGCGCAGAGTAAACAGAATATTACCCATTTAGATCTGCAGCCTGGCGACACAGGAGCATTTGAAGTATACAATGCAGGCAATACTACCATTACCGATATCAGGCTGCTGGGGTCAGCACTCACAGGTCCCGGAAACATATTAACCGCTCAGGGCAGATGTGCATCATCGTTTTATTCGTTGCGCCCCGGAACAGGTTGTACTATAAAATATAACATCCCAAGTGATTCTGCGAAAAAAATAATCACTTTGGCAGTCAATGGCAATCCATACAGCACAGCTAATAGCGGTATGGCAACACTGATAATAAATATCAGCCCATCCGGTCACTTTGTTTTTCTCAACGATGAAGGCAAACACATCAATACTTTATATCTGAAATCGGGTGATAGCGGAATATTTAAGTTACGTAATGTTGGTCATGCGAATATTAGTAACGTCACACTGTTGGGATTATCATCAGGCAATTCAGGCATGATATGTCCGGCAAATTCAACCCTGGCTTCTGGTAAAGAGTGCTTTCTTGCCTATTCCATTGCGGAAAACAGTACGCTTCAGGATGCATTTATTCTGACTGCTAGTGGCAGTGGTGCAGATAATAACGGCTCAGAAACACTAACAGTCAGCATCAGCCCCTAAAGATAAAGGTCATTTTGTTTTCCGTAATGCCGGAGATAAAAATATTTCTGCTTTACACCTGAGAGCGGGTGACAAGGGATCGGTTGTGTTACACAATACCGGTATATAAAAGAGGTATTTATACGACATTACTTGCAACCAGCTAACAAATTGTGGTGCTGTGAAACGGTGAAAATGAGACCATAAATAATTTCGGGGATAATTT
>JAPORK010000271.1 GCA_026710285.1 Endozoicomonadaceae bacterium
CTTCAGCGCCGCGACGCCTTATCCAGTCAACGCCCGAGAGAGCCATCCTGGAATAAAACCAAGATTACCAAAATTAGGACTTTGGAATGTTTGTACGTTGGTGGTATTCATTTTGGTTACATCGCGTGCATCCATCACAGCACCGTTTATGGCAACCAAAACACCACGGTTTTTAGAAGTTTCTGCTGAGGCTACAACGATTGCATTTAATAAATTGAGTGGTCCGTCAGCACTAATAGCAGTGGCAGGGCGCATGGCACCGGTCAGGACTACCGGTTTATTGCTTTTGACGGTCAGTTTTAAGAAATAAGCGGTTTCTTCCAGTGTGTCTGTTCCGTGCGTTATCACCACACCATCAACTTTTTCAGATGCCAGTAGTGTATTGATCCGTTGTGCAAGCTGCAACAATAGGGTGTTGTTCAGATTTTGAGAACCTATTGCAGCTATCTGTTCTGCTGATATATTTGCAATGTCTTCTATTTCGTATATCTGTCCAGTTAGTTGTTCTGGCTTTATCTGACCGGAAGTGTAATTAGTATCGGTGGGTGAATTGCCTGCTCCGGCAATTGTGCCTCCGGTGGCTAGTATTTTGATGTTAGGTAAACTTTTAGCTTGCAATAATGGTGTTAACACCAATAAAACTAGAGTGAATATATTGAGAAGATATCTTTTCATCGTTGTGAATTTTTACATACTTTGTTTATTTTTGTGTTAATAGTCAGCATGAATATCAAACTAACTAACGCCTTAGATATTTTTTTGTAAAGACAGGGTGCAGAAGCAATAATTCATAAAAAGCGATCGCTATTTACTTCAGCAGATTAAGCAGTAATTTATACAATATCTTTTTAGCTCAAAACTACTAAATTAACTTCAGGATAACTTATTACAACTACGGTCCAATCAACTTATGCCGCCTTTCTATTAAATAACTATTAGTTATATACTAAGGAAAAATAGTTGTTTTGCAACTAAAAAAAAGAAGCAATGCATAATAGTCTAAATAATTAATTTTTCTAATTATCTTTGCTGTGGCTTACATCATTTTGTAATACCTGTAAAAGCTGTAAAAAATCTTCCGGAGGTGCAGCTGTCCACTCTGTATACTGATGGCTGACCGGATGTATAATACCTAATCGTTCAGCATGCAGTGCCTGACGTCGAAAATGAGTTAATACATTAATTAGTTCTTCCGTAGCACCTTTAGGCAATAAGCGCCTGGATCCGTAGAGTGTATCTCCTACCAGTGGATAGTGGCGGTGACTCATATGTACCCGAATTTGGTGTGTACGTCCTGTTTCCAGAGAAAGTATAACATGGGTATGTGCACGGAAACGTTGTGCCACCCGATAATGGGTTGTTGCTGTTTTTCCATTAACGACAACAGCCATTTTTAACCGATTAACAGGGTGTCGTCCAATTGGTGCATCAACAGTACCTCCACCTGTGAGTACACCATTTGTAATTGCTGAATATTGACGTTTTACTGTTCTTTCCTGCAGCTGAGATACCAATGCATTATGTGCAGATAAGGTTTTTGCAACCACCATAAGACCACTGGTGTCTTTATCGAGACGGTGCACAATACCAGCACGGGGAATATTTTTTAATTCCGGGCAGTGATAAAGTAAACCATTTAATAGTGTATTATCTGCATTTCCGGCTGCCGGATGAACCACAACACCTGCCTGTTTGTTGATAATAGCAATGTGCTCATCTTCAAAAATAATATCAAGTGGAATCTTTTGTGCTTCAGCTGTACCCTCTGCTGTGAATACAGCATTCAGTGACAGTTCTTCTCCGGTAAATACTTTATCTTTGGGTTTTCGTTGTTGATTATTTACCGTTAATGCAGCTTCTTCAATCCATTTTTTATGCATCGAGCGCGAATAATCAGGAAACAGTTCTGCTGCCACTTGGTCAAAACGTTTTCCATTAAGTTTTTCTGGTACTTCACCACATAGTTGAATCTGTTGTTTCATTGTTGTATTTTAAAAATTTTTAATCTATCGCCCTGATCACCAGTGACTCTGCACTGATGGCTTTTTCCTGATCTTTTTTATAAACAGTCACTCAGAAATGTGAACCGCTTGGGGTAATGATGTTCCACCTGCTATAAAAGGAAGTAAGACATGTTGAACGAATCTCTGCATTTTTCATAAATATTTTGCCAGATACTAAATTGTTAAATACGCTAATAATTATACCCGGTAAGGCACACTAAATAAATTCACAATGAATTATACTATTGTGATTGTAAGAAGGTCAAAAAAGCTTAGTAATAATAAGTTCAAAAAATAGTGGTTCTTCTCCGCTGCAATGAGTGAAAATCAAGCACAAATGTAAAACATTGACT
>JAPORK010000415.1 GCA_026710285.1 Endozoicomonadaceae bacterium
AAAATTATCATAAACTAAAGAAGATACTGTTTCAGCTTTATTGGTTAATGGATGATAAATAATTTTTTTTACACGTCCCTGTATATCATAAATTTTTTTAATTTGGTTACCTGCGATATCAACCGAAGCAATAATGCGTCGATTTATATCGTACTCCCATTTTAGTTTATAATCAGAATAGCCATTGGCACCGGCATGAATTAATTGCCGTATTAATCCATCGGCATCATATATAAAAGTTGTTTTACCGGTTATATCTTTTTTTTCTGTCACTAATCTGGTTACCAGATCATATTGAAGTTGTCTTTGTAATTTTCCATCCAATGATTGAGTGACAGGAAGCTCTAATACATTGTATTGTAGAGAAATAATATGACCTGACGGAGTCATTACACTCAGTAACCGACCATTTTTATTATAAGTAAATGTTGAGCGGCATCCGTCTTCTCCTGCGCTCCACAGCAATTCACCGGCATTATTATATTTTGCTGAAGATAAAAGATAGCTGCCACCAGAAACAGGATAAGCCCAGGACTGAATAAGATGACCTGACAAATCATAAATGCTGTGTATTTTATTACCTTTCGGATCGATAATATCAGTTGTAGCGCCCAGTGAATTATAGATTATTTTTACGACATGCCCCAAAGGATCAATATTCATAACTGCACGACCAAAAGCATCATAAGTAGTAGCAGAGACTTTAATTTTCTGGTTTTTTATTACATCAGCAGATAAGTGACATAAACGATAAGCTGAGGAAGGTGATTTATCAGGAGCCGGAAAAAGCAACTTCATTACTGGCTGATACAATATGTTGGCATGAACTACAGAGATGGCAGAGTATTCTCCGCTACTGCTTTTTTCATAATGAACCACACAGCGATCGGCATCGTCATACGCTGTTATCATTTCTCTGTTATCTGGCAGGTGGGTCCTTATTATTCTGCCGGAATCATCATAATTCTGTGTAGTTGTAAACTCACTTGTTATATCTGGCGTTTGTATTGTATAGGTATGTTTTGCCCAAATGCGTCCATAGTGATCATAGCTGATTCTGCGTACCGGAAACCAGCGCCCGGATATCGGCTTTCCTGTTGCAGCAATAGCCTGATTAAAGTGTATAAGTATACGTCCTGCGCCATCAAAAATTGTTTTTTGTTGCAGATTGTTTGGAGATGTAATTAATATCTGGTTGAGTAGGTTAGATACGGTATATGAATAATAACGACTGACTGCAAAAGGTGTTCCAACAGCATAATCTGTTTGAATTAAACGACCCATAAAATCATAATGATAACAGGTAATGTCAGATCCTGTGGCATCTGTTGCCTTCAATGTCTGATTGGTAAACAGGCTGGTAGTGATGGTAGATGATAAGCGCTGTTTGCCTGATTTCAAGTCAACAGCAGTATAAGTTGTTTTAGTCTTATTGTTTACACTTTTACTATAGTAATAGTGTTTACTCAAAGAAGTCACTGAAGAAGCTTTATCTGCACTACCTGTAAAAATAGTCTGTTTTAATAAACCATAAAGAAATGGGTTATCAGTATCCTGATAATAGCGATACTTTGTTGCGGTATACTGCTGTTCTGCCCGTATTATTTGGTGATCCAGAACCATAGTGTAACCACTACCCGTATGAGCAGGAATTTTACGGTAGTGGTTATACATTTTAACTGGTGGAGATGCAACTGTTGCTGTTTTAATGGGGGCAGGATATTGGATAACTGATTCAATTAAAGCACCTGCAAGCCATCCATACGGTACTGGTGGACAGGCTGTATCTCCCTGCTTTGGACAATATTTTGTCACAGTCAAACGACCATAAGCATCTTTATGATGATTAGCACGACCATATTCATCATAAGAAATTTTTTCTGTACTGATAGCCGGATAATCTGCACCATCACTCCAGAGTTTGGTCACTATCTTTAATGGCAGACTGTAATAAATGGGTAAATTCGCAAAAGGAGAGTGAGCACAACCATTCGGATTATTTATGTGGCAAAAAAAAGTTTGCACTTCTGATAGTTTTTTTCCTGTGTGTACACTGATTTTTTTATCATCAATCAATAAGTGATACTTATTATAAGTACGAACTTCTTTAATAAGTCCGTTATCGGTTATTGTCTGATAAGTGTAATTCACCGGCGCTTCAAATAATATATCTTTAAAAGAACTGTTGAAAACAGATAGTCCAGAATTAAAACCGAGATAATTATGTTCACTTCTGTTAGCTTCAGAATAATAATAATGCATTATCATTATTGGTTGATTGGCACCAGGATCAATAGATGCTTTAGTAATAACACATAAAGCATGAGCTGGAGAGTTATCAGAAACCGG
>JAPORK010000288.1:0-11634 GCA_026710285.1 Endozoicomonadaceae bacterium
GCTGAATATACCAATTTTTACTGAACGCACTGTGGGCTGAGCTTGTCGAAGCCCGGCTGCTTTTGATCTCTGGGCTTCGACAAGCTCAGCCTTCGGACATAGTGATGTTGAAGTTATCCGAAAGCTGATTATCTGAATTTATCTGAGGGAGGTTATTTATCTCCACCGGATAATATTAATTTTTATTGAAATATTTGTGTATTAAAGACAGTCCCTGAAGGGAGAGGCTTTCTGCTCTTTTTTAAAAAAAATCGGTAAAATCAGGTCAGGGTTAATAAGGTTACTTTTGGATTATCCTGTCAAACCGCTACCGACTAATTGACCTCCTCAATCCAGGCGCTCTGAATGGCTTCAAGGATTTTTTCTCCACAACGATCCGGTGCATCATCAAAGCCATCTAACGCTAAAACCCAGTTGCGCAAATCGACAAAATTAACATACTGCGGATCTATATCCGGATGCACTTCTGATAGCTCCACAGCGATGTCATAAATATCACTCCACTTCATTATTAGTGTTTCCTTCTAATGTCGTTCAGATACCTGATTAATCGTATATTTGGGTATTTCCACTTCAAGGTCTTCGCTACCCACCTGCGCCTGACAACTTAATCTTGATTCCGGTGTAAGTCCCCATGCTTTGTCCAACAAATCATCTTCAAGCTCATCGGATTCTTCCAGCGAGTCAAACCCTTTGCGAACAATAACGTGACAGGTGGTACATGCACAGGATTTCTCACAGGCATGCTCAATCTCTATGCCATTTTGTAATGCCGCATCTAATACACTGATTCCAGGCTCTGCTTCGATGACCTTTCCCTCAGGGCAAAGCTCCTCATTAGGGAGAAAAACAATCTTTGTTTTTTTTTTCATCGGTTGCTATTCCTTAAACTCATCAACAGAATGACCTGAAAGCATATTATGCATACTGACATTCATCCGTTTCATGGCAAACTCTTCTGATAATTGTTGCAGTTTTTTTATAGCAGAACGTAGCTCATCTGCACTATCAGTTTGTGTTTTTTTCATTTGCAGACTAGCCATTTCCTGCTCAATTTCCTGTTTTTGTGGATCAGATAACAACTTTTTTCCATCCTGTTGCAACGCAGTTTTCAGCATTTCCAGCAGTTGTTCTGCTTCAATTTGCTGTTCACGCAGCGCTCTGTTGTGTTTATCCGCCTCAGCCCGAACCTGTGCATCAATAAGCATTTGCTTCATTTCATCATCACTCAAACCATACGCTGGTTTAACTTCAATATCTGCACAAATGTTGGTGGTCTTTTCTCTGGCAGTCACTTTTAGTAGACCATCGGCATCAACCTGAAAAGTTACGCAGATTCTTGCCATGCCAGCCGGCATGGGTGGAATATTGCGCAACACAAAACGCCCCAGTGAACGGTTATCCTTGATAAGTTCTCGCTCTCCCTGTAACACGTGGATCACCATGCCGGTCTGATTATCTTTGCCTGTGGTAAACTCACGGGTTTTTATCAATGGGATAGTGGAGTTCCTTAGAATAACTTTTTCCATCAGTTCTCCCATGGTTTCCAGCCCAAGCGAGAGTGGGACAATATCCAACAATAAGATGTCGTTATCTGCTGTTTGATTGCCAGCTAACAAATGCGCCTGTTGCGCCGCTCCCATGGCAACGACTTTATCAGGATCTACACTGGTTAATGGTTTTTTACCGGTAAGCTGTTCAACCTGTTGCTGAATATAAGGCATTTTTGTGGAACCGCCCACCAGCACAACAGCATCAATCTGATCACTGCTGATGTTAGCATCTCTGAAAGCACGCCGACAGGCTGTTAATGTTTTTTGTACCACCGGCTCCGTTAATTCATGTAACTGTTTTCTGGTAAGCGAAATTTGTTTGCCACGATAGGCAATGGTGGTGACTTCTTCCTCTGTAAGCGCTTCTTTTGCCTGACGGGTCAGCCGGGATAATTGCCGCAAAGAAAGCTCATCCGGTTCGCCGGTGGACAGATCAGACTGGTCAAGTACCCATCTGGCTATATTATAATCAATGTCATCTCCACCAAGTGCAGAGTCTCCGCCTGTAGCCAGCACTTTAAAAACACCTTTAGTCAGCTTTAAAATAGAAATATCAAAAGTACCGCCACCTAAATCATACACCGCAATCAGACGCTCCTGATCCTGCTGATTCTGATCAAGCCCGTAAGCTATAGCAGCAGCTGTGGGTTCATTGAGCAACCTTAATACATGGATACCGGCAAGCGTGGCTGCATCTTTTATTGCTTGACGCTGCGCATCATTAAAATAAGCCGGCACCGTGATAACCGCCCCTTCAAGCTCTCCTTGTAAGGTAGTTTCAGCACGGTTACGCAGTGTCCTGAGAATTTCCGCTGAAACCTGGACTGGGCTAATATTTCCCTGACAGGTTTGAATATAAGGCATACCGCCATCTTGCGTGGTATAAAAGCGGTAAAAACATTTGTTTCCTAAAGGTTTGAGTTCTTTTTCATCGCGCCCGATAAGACGCTTAACAGAAGTAATTGTATTGAAGGTATCGGTGGTAATAAATTTTTCAGCATCACTACCTACTGTGATACCGCCCTCTGTCTCTGCATGATAATGCACAACAGAAGGCAGAAAATGATTACCACGATCGTCAGTGATGGTAGTGGCGACATCATCCTGGATAGTTGCCACCAAAGAGTTGGTTGTACCAAAATCAATCCCAACAACACGCTTATGCTGTTGTGGCAAAGGACTTTGTCCTGGTTCTGAAATTTGCAGTAAAGCCATTGTTCTTCTCTAAATCCCCAAAAGTTCAGGCACAACCCTTTGCTATACCTTTAAATACACTGAAAAATGCTTGATAGTGTCAGACAATATACCAAAATTTACACGTTAAAATAATGATTAAATTTTTAGCAACTGCTCTTCTTCAATACGTGCTTCATGCAGTAGTTTATAGAAAAAATACATTTTATGCAGTACGGGAATTGCTGCCGTTAAACTTTCATTGTTTCTGTTTTGCCACAAATCATCAAACTGATGTTGCAAACCAGTGATTTTCTCATTGATACTCTGCATTAAATTTTTCAGTTCTTGCTGGGGATTTTTGCTCTCTTTAATTTCTGCAAGCGTTTCTCTTAACTCCATTTGCTCCATTAAGAAATCGTGATCTTGTATGGTAATGGTTTCTAAATCAACACTTATGCCATAAATATCAAGCAAATACTGTGCCCTGAGCAACGGAGAGCACAGCGTTTCATAAGCTTTATTAATAAAAGAAGAATATTGTACTGCAACTAACTGCTGTCTGCTGTCATTGGCAAACTTATCCGGATGGGCTTGTTTTTGTAGGGTCAGATAAGCTTTTTCAAGCTCATCTGCAGAGATTGTATAGGCTTCCTGCAGACCAAATAACTGAAAATAATTCTGGGAAAAATCAGGATACAGCTCAGACTCATTCTCTGTTTTTCTCTGGTTACTACCTGCAATGTCAGACATGGAAACTCTCTCCACATCCGCACTCATCTTTAACATTAGGGTTATTAAAGGTGAATCCCTCGTTCAAACCTTCTTTTACATAGTCCAGTTCAGTACCATTGAGATAAGTTAAACTCTTCGGATCGATGTATACAACCTCTCCATGACTTTCAAAAGCATGATCATCCTTCTGAGCCTCATCAACAAATTCTAGGGTATAGGCCATACCTGAGCAGCCACTGGTACGAACCCCTAGGCGAATGCCAATACCCTTGCCTCTGTTGCTCAGCTGTTGTCGAACATGCTCTGCAGCCGATGGTGTCATGCTAACTGCCATTTATGTGTAAAACTCCCTTTTTTTCTCTGCTTTCTGCCAGACTATGCACTCATAACCTCTGCATGGTTTGGTTGCTGTTTTTTCAAATAGTCTTCAACAGCTGCTTTGATAGCATCTTCAGCTAAAACCGAGCAGTGAATTTTAACTGGTGGCAGCGCCAGCTCATCGACAATCTCTTGATTCGTTATTTTCAAAACTTCAGGAATGGTTTTATTTTTCACCCATTCTGTTACCAGTGAGCTTGAAGCAATAGCAGAACCACAGCCATAGGCTTTAAACAAGGCTTCTTCAATAACTCCCTTATCGTTCACCCGAATTTGTAAACGCATGACATCACCACAGGCAGGTGCACCCACCATACCGGTACCTACACGCCTGTCTTTATCATCCATTTTTCCCACATTACGTGGATTTTCATAATGATCGATCACTTTTTTACTGTATGCCATTATCTTATCCTCCCGGGAAGTTTATTTTATCTATAGACAGCAATTTTCTTTAGTGTGCTGCCCATTTAACCGATTTAAGATCAATTCCGTCCTGATGCATATCCCATAACGGTGAAAGTTCTCGTAATTTATCCACCGCTTTACAAACCTGTGCCGCAGCATAGTCAATCTCTTCTTCTGTGGTAAAGCGCCCAAAACTAAAGCGCAGAGAGCTGTGCGCCAGTTCATCGTCCCGACCCAGCGCCCGTAATACATAAGAAGGCTCCAGACTGGCTGAAGTACAGGCAGAACCTGAAGAAAGCGCCAGATCTTTCAGCGCCATCATCAAAGATTCACCCTCAACAAAGTTAAAACTGATATTTAAAATACCGGCAACATGCTGCTTTAACGATCCGTTCAGGTAAACTTCTTCAAGATGTTTAAATTTATTCCAGAAGCGGTCACGCAATGATACAACACGCTGTGTATCCTGCTGCATTTCTTCACGCGCCAGACGAAAAGCTTCTCCCATACCCACCAGCTGGTGCGTTGGCAAAGTGCCTGACCGCATACCGCGTTCATGCCCCCCTCCGTGAATCTGCGCTTCAATACGGACACGAGGTTTACGGCGAACATAAAGCGCACCCACCCCTTTGGGACCATAGATTTTATGCGCACACACTGAAATTAAGTCAGCTTTAATTTTCTGTACATCAATGGGTAATTTCCCTGCACTCTGTGCAGCATCAACATGAAAAATCTTTTTGTTTTTTCGGGTAATTTCACCAATACCCTCAATATCTGTCACTGTACCAATTTCGTTATTGACATGCATTAAAGAGACCAGGATAGTATCATCCCGCAGCGCTTCCTCTACCTGTGTCGGTGAAATAATACCCTCGCTGTCAGGAGAAAGATAAGTGATTTCAAAACCTTCCCGCTCCAGCTGACGGCAACTATCAAGCACGGCTTTATGCTCAATTTTTGAAGTGATAATATGCTTGCCTTTATCTTTATAAAAACGTGCCACCCCTTTAATAGCCAGGTTATCTGCCTCGGTTGCACCTGAAGTCCAGACAATTTCACGGGGGTCCGCATTGAGTAGTTTTGCAACCTCATCTCTTGCTTCTTCAACGGCTTCTTCTGCTCTCCAGCCAAAAATGTGTGAGCGTGAAGCAGGGTTGCCATAAATACCATCGACTCCAAGGAAACGAGTCATTTTTTCAGCCACCCGCTTATCAACAGGAGTGGTCGCAGCATAATCCAGATAAATTGGTGCTCTCATTGTCTACAAGTCTCCTGAGTCGTTATATTTATGATGATATTCTCTTTTAAATACCATCGGTTGTTCCTTAAGTAAGTATACGCTGATCATTTTATATCCTGACAATGATCAAATCTTTTTTGCAGCTCATCATTAGCTGCCTTTTGCTGATCCTGACGCATGGCGATAAGCCTGATTTCCTGACGGGAGAGTAAGCTGGTTAAACTGATGCTGTAAAGAAAACGGCGAATCTGTTCACTTAAATCACACCATAGATGGTGAGTCAAACATTTATGTCCCTGCTGACAATTGCTCTTCCCATGGCAGAGCGTTACATCTACAGATTCATTGACGGCATCAATAATTTCACCAATGAATATGTTTTCACTGCTTCTGCTCAGATAATATCCCCCTCCCGGACCACGCAAACTAATAACCAGTCCTTTCTTTTTTAGCTTTGCAAAAAGCTGTTCTAAATAAGCTAAAGAAATTCCCTGGCGTACTGCAATGTCAGCCAGAGTGACCGGACTTTTGGTTGAATGCATCGCCAGGTCAAGAATTGCTGTTACTGCATAACGCCCTTTTGTAGTCAAACGCATGTATACTCTCCCCGCACAACAACCAGATTGATGTTTGCCAATTATTGTATAACCAAGTATTTTAGTCAACTTTTATTTTGCATATAATCCGCAGCAGGTACATACTGCAATTTTTCACATGGTTTATCAAAAACCGTTGGGAAATTCAGGCTATCGAAAGCATAACGAATAATAACAGCAGCAGTTTTGTAAAGGCAGCACAGATTGTGTCTGCTCAGATTAAAGCATTATCTGATCAAACACACTCAATTTATATTCTGCTTATCAGGATTCTTTGGATTACACCTTTATGTTACCACATAAGATCATCAGGAATTTCATAGTCTGCATAAGGATCATCTGCATCTTGTTCTTCTGTTGTGGCTGACTTATTGTACACCATGACAACAGATGGTTTCTTTTGTAATACTTTTTCAGCAATATCACCAGGAATCAGCATATATTTATCTTCTTCAAAAGCAATAATTGCTATTTGCCCGGAAATTATTTTTTTATGTTGACCCGCAGCAAAATAAACGGTTTTGACATTTTTGTTGTCAGTAAAACGATAAGGTTCATCACCTTCTTCACGAACAATTTTATGCGTATCAATCAGTTGTCTGACCTGAGCATCAAGCGCTTTTTCAGCGCGGGCTTCCTCCAGCTTTTTATTTAGTGATTTATCACGAATTAATTGCTTATTTTTAATTTCGTCTAAGGTCTTCTTTTCAATTGTAGCGCTGGCTTTATCTCTTTTTTTTTGTGTTCTTGCCTGCTGATGCTGTTTTTTAGTTGCAATTCCGGTATGTAAAAGTTGATCTCGTAATGACATGTTGCTTCTCTTTTATAACAAAAACACATAAAATAATTATTCAAAAATAATAAAACTGTATATCTGAGCCATTTAATATAGTATACAGATTATCCCTAATCACACGCACAATACACACAAAAGAAGTCAAAACACACTTATTGTTACAATAAAATTACCACTTAAAACATTTAATTTAATGTATATTCAGAATAATAATAAAACTGGCATTTCGACTTCTTTTGCATATAGTCATTCATTTATTGCAAATTTTTTTATGTAAAAAGATGCATTATTGTATGTTAGCACTTTTTTTATTCACTCTTCAATAAGCTGAAATAAAAGACAGCCACGGATTCTTTTTTATTGTGCTTATAATCAGTAATCAGTGTTCCTTTGTAAATATTCTTTTTTAACTATATCAATTTGATGATTTTTCTGAGATTAATCTTAGCAGATATTTTGTGCTGAACAACATCATAACAGCAATAACAGCGGTAATAAGCGCAATATAAAAGAATGTATTATGGTATAAAGGTAATCGCTGCAATGCCGTCATTTTAGCATCTGGTGCGGCAGCAAAAGTCGCTATATAGCCACCAATAATGCTTGCAAAAGCTGGCATCATAAACCATGCCCCCATAGAAAACCCACGTGATCTTTTTGGAACCAGCTTAGTAATCATTGATAAACCTAAGGCTGAAATTAATATTTCACCCGCTGCAAAAAATGCATAAAATAGTATCAGCCAACCGGAAGAAACAATACCAGCCTGATCAGCAAAGGCTATTCCAAACAGAAGCGCTAAAAATGCGCAGACACACAACACCATGCCAATTGCAAATTTTAATGGCATTGATAGATCACGATTATATTTTCCCAGATAATTAAATAAGCCTCCAAGAACAGGACCTAAAATAACCACCCAAAGTGAATCTAAAGATAAAAAACTTTCCGGTACAACAGATATACCAAGAATGCTGTGCTCTACGTTAGAGATAGTAAACAGATTGACCGCCGTAAACACAATGATATAGATGATGAAAAAAACCAGCCCTTCAAGCATAAGAATCAGGAATAATATCATTTGCCTCAATTCATTACCGGTCAGTCTTTTAATCTCAAAAATATAAAGAAGGGCAATATAAACACCTATGCAATACATGACCAGATGAGCAAAGAAAAGATGCATTAACAACCATGAAGAAATGATGATGCTAACAACAGCTCCCACTACTGTGACTAGAAAACGAAAAACAGGAAATTTTAACTGATCTGGGGGTGAACCTATATGCGTTACGCCCGATCTCATGGTTAAATAAGAAAGAAAGCCTAGCAGCAGCCCCCCGGCACATACAAAAAAACCTACATACCAGTTATATTTATGGACAAGATAAGGTGTGAAAGCTAAAGAAAAAATACTCCCCAGATTAATAGCCATGTAATACATGGAAAATGCACCATCCAGGCGTGGATCATTTCTTTCATAACAGCGGGAGAGTAAATTGGATGGGTTCGCCTTAAACAGTCCGTTACCCACAGCAACAGTACCGAGCCCGATAAAAAAAAGATCTTTATGATAATAGTCGGAGATCCCCAAAATCAAATACCCCAAACCTAAAACCACAGCACCCAGAATGATCATGCGTTTGGTTCCCAGCCACATATCTCCAAGCTTTCCTCCAAAAACAACCATCCCAAATACCAGCGAGGAAAATGCACCATAAACCATGTCTGCATGACTTTCAGAGTATCCCAGTTTTTTTACAAAATAAATCACCAGGACAGCCTGAAGACCATAAAACCCAAACCGCTCCCAAAACTCCAGTAGAAAAATCATATAAAAGGGTTTTGGCTGTATAAAAATGTTAAATTTTTTATTCATATCAATGCGTCATGCTGTTTTAAGCAGCAACTACCCTGCTATTATTAAGTGACTGATCATTTTTTATATTTTTTTATTTTCTATTTTTTATATCTACATCAATAAATCGTATAACTTCGCATTGTCTAAATCTGACGTTTATAAAACCTTCTCACTGAGTGCTGACTGAGTTTGCAATGTCTGCTGCACACACTAAAAATTATAGTTTTTGTGTCCATCTTCTCTTTCTCTGATTCTGTTATTTTGCAAACAAATTTAATGGTCTCAGCTATAATACTATTTACGTATAATTTCTGTTTACCGAGCATCAGGTAATACAAGCCATGCGTGTTGCAGACATCAAGAGACAGAACACCAGTTAAAATCGCACTATATAGTAGTCAGTTATTTTTTTAGCGTCCAGCACTATTTTTTACTGAGAACAAAATCAGTATCTTTTGATCATAGCAACACCAGTTTTTTACCTGAGCAATAAAATACAAAAAAGATCTGGAAATTTTGTGTGAATGTGAAAAATGATTTGGAATAAATTTAAATTATTACATTTTTATCAAACTGAATGGCTTTAAAGTACTACGTCATATGTCATATATTAACAAGCTGTAATAAGAAATCCATAATGAGAATAGTTTACTGTAAATTGCAAATGAATAAGTTTTTTTATTGATTTATCAGACCGATAGTGGGTAAAAAAACCACAGTTCCGCAGCATACCAGAAAACTATTTATGTCTTTTACCTGTAGCAATTAAAAGTTATGATCTTGCATGTAAAGGCAGACCATAAAAAAATATCCAAATGCAAAAAACTAAAAATTTGATTAAACCAATATTTTCACAGTTCTATTACATTTGACTATATATTTTTTTATAAGTTCATTATTAGAAACGGTAGCCTACATTAACACGATAAGCCATGAAAGACCAGTTTACTAAGCTCTTGTTAACGCTATCGATTTTTACAGCTGAAATATACTTAAGATTAAGTTGCGAATTTAGTTGAGAGCGCACTGCTGAAACACCGACTGACCAGTTTTCATCCACTTTGTAGTTAATCCCTACTTCTTCCATCATACCGGCAGTATAATCAGTAGATGATTCTATAAGGGATATTATGTTGTTTTTACTTACACCTTCGGCTTTAAATTTAAGCTTATCAAAATAAGCTACCATTACCCCCAATCCTACATAGGGTTGCCATTGACTATTGCTGCTTAATGGATAATATTCCATTGATAGCGCTGGAGTCAGTATCTTAGCAGTTAAATCTAAAGCTTTAGGAGAATTTATTTTGGAACGCTCACGCACAGTCTCTTTTAATTTAAAAGGGGTTGCTAACAGTAATTTTATCCCAACATGATCAGCCGGCATATAGATAGCACATAAGTGTGCCTGCGTATTATCAGAAAACAAAATTGAAGAGGAGGGAGAATAATCATAACTACCAACGCCTTCTTCAAAAGTACCAATGGTGTCATTTGCATTATAGATTATATTTTTTTGATGAAGATAGATAGCTCCTCCCTGAATCTGCAACATATGCAGTTGGTTGCTCCATGAGTATGATATTGCCGATGTATTTTGCCTCCCTATACAGGTTTGCACATAAAAAACCGACATGAGTACGGAAGTAATAAAAATTACCAGTTTAATAAAATAAGCTTTCATAACAGAGACACCTTGCTATTAACATAGATTAATTTGCCCCCTGTTAAAAAAACATTTCAAAACTTAATAACAGAGATAATTTAATGCATCAATTATTAATTAACAATTTAGTTAAAATATTTTTTATATTAAATTTTTTCTGAAAATAAAATAATCATTCTGTGATCATAGCAACAACTATTTTTTATCTTGTTAATCAAATATGCAAATACCAGGAAATTTTGTGTGCAAAAGTGATCCGGAATAAATTCATTATTACATAACTTCACCGACCTGCTAATTTTAAGATACCGCATCAAAACTATAATCTTGCCTGTAAAGGCAGACCATAAAAAAATAGCCAAATGCAAAAAACTAAAAATTTGGTTAGACCAATATTTTCACAGTTCTGTCACATTTGACTATATATTTTTTTATGAGTTAATTCTCAGAAACGGTAACCTACATTAACACGATAATTCATTAAAGACCATTTTGCTGAAAAATCTTTGAATTTATCTGTAGCCTCCTGTAACGTAGCTTTAGAATTAAACCGCGTGTTTACCATGGAAGCACCTATTGACCAGTTATCATCTACTTTGTAGTTAAGTCCGGCTTCTCCAACTATACCAGCGACATTACGGCGCTCATATTTCAGCTTATCAGTGCTTGTGTTTTTACCACCAGGAGCTTTAACTTTAAACTTACTAAAATGAGTCATTAAAACTCCCAACCCAATATAAGGCTGCCATTGACTACAGCTGGCTAAGGGGAAATAATCCATTGATAGCATCGGAGTAGTTACGCTTGTAATCAAATCAAACTTTTTCTGCTTCCTCTCATCACGAAAAGTTTTTTTAAATTTAAAAGGCGTTGTTATGGAAAAGTTGATTCCAAAATGATCAGTGGGTATATATATAGCAGACAAGTGTGCCTGAAGATCATCAGATGATGTAATTGTTGTAGGTGGGATCACATTCACAGTAGAGGTCTGTACTCCATGTTCGTAATATATTGTATTTAACGGCTTAGAATAATAGTTAATTCCTCCCTGAAAATACAACAGATGCATTTGATCATTCCACCACGAGTTTGATGGTTCAGATGTGTTTTTTTTCCCTATACAGGTTTGCACATAAAAAATTGATGTAAATACAGAAGTAATAAAAATTACCAGTTTGATAAAATGAGTTTTCATCACAGAGACACCTTGCTATTAACATAGATT
>JAPORK010000288.1:11668-21143 GCA_026710285.1 Endozoicomonadaceae bacterium
TAACTTAAGTCATTCGTTATTAATGACAATTTAATTAAAGCATTTTTCATATGAAATTTTGTTTTTACTTAAATTGCAAACTTAACCAGCGTTAATTTACAATTTACTATATAATCTTAAAAGTATCTAATAACTTGAATTTAAATCATCAACAGACCTCCGTAACAATTTAAGTCGCCAGGAATAAGAAAGAGTATGTAGGCAAATAAGTATTAAATATACAATCACTGAAAAATCACTGCATAAAGCTATACTAATAAAATAAAAAGGCACTAACATTCATTTTTGTATTATGGCAGAATTATTATTTAATAAAAAAATAATCTAGCATTGTTTTTTTATTCATACAAATATTATTTTAATTTTTTAGTGATATGTATAGTAAATTATTTTTATAAAAATAAGCAGTTCAATATAAATTAAGCTATTAATAAATTCATGTATATACAACAGTAAATTAACAATTAATAATATAACCTATTAATAAAAATTGCTTAAAACAGTCCGTTGCGTATTTTTTCCTGATAAACAAGGCCTTCTTTTTCCTTACTACACTCATACTCTTATACAAGTATCTGCGGTATGTATAATCTTATAGAAAATACACTGTAAATACCAATGGATTCCTGCTTGCGCAGGAATGACGAGCCTGCACAACCAGAACTTCGTTGGGCTTTATGGCTTCAACAGTTTCTGTCATACTCTACCGTTGTCGTTCTTACGCAAACAGGAACCCAGAAAAAATTTCCAATTCTTTTCACATCCAACCAAATATTTATGCATAAGAGTATGACTACATTTCAGAAAGACAGGGTAGTGTTTGATTGTATCCAGGGCTTACGCACCAAGAGAATCATTCTCATTTGGAGTTTCATATAACACTTTTTTGAGACTCAATCTGTGCATTTTAACCTCTAACTGATCGTTGATCAGTCTTTGATAAGGCATAAAACCATGACCAGCTGTACATTTTTTGCTCAAAAAGTAACTGTTTTGTTTGGTTATTAAGAATCATTCTCTTGGTGCGTAAGCCCTGTGATTGTATCTGAGTGATAAGAATAACAATATTATCTATAATAATTTTTGTAACAGTAATATGAGTAATCTTTTGTTTTTATCCTGTTTTCTCTGGTATTTTTTACAAAAAACAAATACAAACTGAAGATTTCATATAATATTTGAGTATAGATTTAATTTATGTGACTTTTTCTCTGTAAAAAATGACTTTAATTTTATATAATTTTTATCATAAAACCATTACATTCTTTTCATCCCATCTGATTTCTTTGAAAAAATTATGCCATCTATTCAATTAATACGGAAACTGTTAAATTTTCTTTTAGTCATCACTGTAATGTTCTTTGATCTGTTTTCTGTCGTTTCTTCTGCATACAAAATAAATTCTACTACTTTTAATACCCGTTATTTAAAGCCAGAAGACAATATATCGGGTCAACAAAAAAAATCATTAAACGCTTATTCATCAGAATTATCTGATACAAATATATGGTCAAACGCCATGAACTTTAAACAAACCTGGGGTTCTGCTGTTGATCCACGGACAGGTATCTTTACTGCCCATATTAAAGCAGGCAGTCTGCTTAGTAATTTAGGGCATGGTCCCAATATTGACCTTGAGGCCAATTACAGCAGTATGACTGTTACCGATAAAGATAATCTGAGCACAGGATGGCAGTGGAATTTAACCTGGTTTAATCCTGCAACCAATCAGCTGGTTACTGCCGGTGGTCAAAACTTTTACCTGCAACAGAATGCAAACGGACGCTGGCGTCCACGCTATCATAAATTACACGATATCAGAATTAGTGGTGATAAAAAGACACACTTTGTTATTACTTACGCTAACGGTTTGCGTGAAATATTATCTCATGAAGGGTATGAAACGACACTCATGCAACAAGACGGCAATTGTGTACATTTCTCATATGTGCCTGGAACACATCAGCTACAGTTTATCATTGATGATCACAATAATGGCATTAAAATTAGCTGGAAAAAACATAAAATTATTGTCAGCAGTAAAGATTATAATGGAAAATCAGTTAAGGTTCTGCTGACGAAAGAAAATAACCACTTACGCCATGCTACCCTGCCACTGCTAAATAAACACAATAGTTTAGATTTATATATCCATTATACAGCGCATTTTATCACTCAGCTTGATTATCCAACCGGACTAAAAAAAATAGTTACTTATAATTGTACTGATGCTATTAAAATACCCGCACCAGCAAAAGGTGCATTATGCGCTGTTAGTCGTGAAATAACTGATCCGGGAGCAGGACAGCCCACAATGATGACACGTTATAACTATATGCAGATCAGTAACAACGGACATGATTATCTTGGTTTTAATGCCGGGTTAGCAACAGATAATTTACAGAAAGATATTTTGTTTGCAGCACCCTCTGGTTACACTTATAAAACATCAGCAGATAATGGTCTTATTAAAGAAGTACGTACTTATAATAAATATCACCTCCTGATTGATAGCAAGCAATTTAGTGATCGCACTGGTAGTATATTATCAGCCATTCACTACTTTTTTTGTCGTACTGACCAGAGCGATGGTTGTACGCATACTTCTTTTTCCCAGTTGCCGGTAACCTACAGCTTTCCATTAAAAATAGTCTCTAAAGTATGGGGCAATCATTCGGGTACCCCTGCTGTGAGTACGGTAACAGCAAAATATGATGATCAAGGACGTATCACTGATCACACAGATAATTATGGTCGTTTAACTCATACCGATTACTGCCTTGCTTCAGGAGACAGTGCTTGTCCTGCCCTTCCTCATAACTGGTCTTTTAATACTTTACCTGAAAGAATAATACAATATCCGGCAGCTGATCAGGACAGCAGGAAAAAAACACTGCCTGCGGTTATCACTTACAATTTCTACCAGAAAGAACCCAATCATAATGGTACTGGTTATTCGCTGAAACTTAAACAGCAAATGATTAAAAGTGAAGAACAATATACATTAACAACACGAGAATATTATCATGATGCTAATAATGCGCTAAATTATGGATTATTGAGTCAGTTAATAATGACCGGAAGCACATCATCCGCTTCAGAATTAAAACATATTATAAGACATTACTATTATAAACAAAGTGCTGATGGCTATCGCAAAATAACTTACAGTACGCTTGAATCAGAACACAGTAAAGAAGAGCATTCACCGCAGATTGTGACCAGTCTGTTTACCAATCAAAAAATAAGCGTTACAGACTCTGCCGGTAACAATACCCTTTATTACCACTATGATCCGCTGGGTCGCCTTATACAAATAGAAACAGTAACCGGTAACTCTTTTTCATCCAGCGCATATTACAACTATCTCATTACGCCTGAACACAATGAAGTACAGATACTTCCTCCAAGCGGTTTGAGGCATAAAATTATTTTTGATAATGCAGGACGGGCAATAAAATTTTTTGATAGCGCTATTACCGCTGCAGGAAAAATAAAACCCAGGCTCTGGCAGTTAAAAAAAATCAACTCTTTTGACGATTACGGACGCCTTATTGTCGAACACAGCTATCATTTTAATACTTTTGGAAAGATAAAAACACTGACTGTTACCCGTAATTATGATGATCTTGGTAGGATATTGCAGGTTCATCTTCCGGACGGAACAACGCAAATCACACAATATGATGATCCTCATTTGTGTATGCTTAATTTTCAGCAGGACCGGTTTGGAAATCGTTCAGTTATTTCTGTTGTAAAAACCACACTGTCTGGTCAACCGGTTAAACGAATTATGTTGCCGATTACAAAAAAAACACTGCCTTCAATACAATATCTGTGTACTGATGGTGACAAAATCGCTGGCGCAAAAACAGTCATAACAGAATATGATGGATTTGGTCGTGTCGTTTTAACAAAAGACCATCAAAATAGGATAACAAAACAGCACTATGATTCGTTGGGTCATCTGATATCAGTGACCGGTCCTGAAGGCAATCAGATGCAGTCAATTGCTGATTTAGCCGGTCATATTATTCAGCAATGGAGTTTACCTGCCTCAGGAGGACGTTATCTGCTATTTTCTGCCGGGTATAATGCATCCGGACAACGTTTGTGGCAGATGTCTGAAGATGGAAAAAAGACGCTGTTCACTTATAATAAAACCGGACAACTCACCTCAGTCAGTACACCATCCGGACATATATTTTCATGGCAGTATAATCTTTCAGGTCTGCCGGTGGATAAATATCTAGATAACAAACTACAACTAAAGATCAATTATGATCCACTCACAATGTTACCGGTAAAAAAAGAAGATATCACCGGAGTAAGTATTTACACTTATGGTGATGACGGATTACCACAAACTATCCTTCACAATGGCAAAAACGGTTATCCGGATTATCATTTACTCCGGGAGTATGACAACAACCGCCGTCTTATCAGCAAAAGTGATATTTCAGGTAACAAAACACAGTTCCACTATGATTCCCTCGGACGTATTATCACTACACGTTATAATCCGAACAATGGTCCTGCTGAAACACTTACTACTTCTGTTTATGATGGTTTTTCCTGGATAACTGATATTCACTATGGCAGCAAAATGCACCGCAAGGTTACTTACGATAACTGGGGACACATCATGGATGTAACGGACACTTTAGAAAAAAAGTCATTATCTAAGTGGCAGTTTAGTTATGACAGTAACGATAATATTACTACACTCTTACATAAAGCAGATCATCATTATGCCTTGTTACATTATCAGTACAATGCCTTTAATGATCTGAAAAAAATGGTCTGTACGGGTTCTGCTGATTTACCTTTATGTCCCAGAGAAACCGATACCAGCGGCAGTTTACTGCAAAAAGACCCGGTGATCACTCAACAAAACTATACTTTTACACCGCTAAATAAACTAAAAACAACAGATGAAGTTTTATATGACCCGGTACAGCACCAGATGATTACTAAAACAATACATTACCGTTATAACAATCTTTCTGCTCCTTTACGCCCTGCACAAATTAACATTAGCTGGAATCACCAGTTGCAAAAAATTTATTCGTTATCTTATGATGTTTCCGGAAATATGAGAATCGATGCGGAAAACAAAATCACTTACAATGCTTTAAATCAAATAACCAGTGTCACAGCACCTAATGGAAAACAGAGTAATTATATCTATGATGGTAGTGGTAAAAAAATAATAGAACAAAATCAGGCAGGTAAAAGTTATTTTTTTTATTCTGATGATCATCTGATTAATACCAAAGTCATCAGTGCAAACAATACCTCACATATCATTGGTTATCATCTGGTGGCAAAATCTGTTGATAATATCATTAATGAATATTATGAAAGTAATTACAAAGGTGATGTTACTGCTATTTTAAAAAAAGCAGACACCAACACCTGGAAGCTGAGCGCACGTAATCTTTACAGTCCATACGGCATGGTTTGGCACACAGCATCTAAGCCTGTACCATTGTATCAGCAAAGCCTGGTTGGATTTAATGGTGAACGTACAGATCCAGTTACAGGATGGCAATTTTTAGGTTCCGGACAAAGAGTATATAATTCACGACATCGATATTTTGTTACTGAAGATCCGTTAACCGGAGGTTATAATTTTTGTAATAATAATCCCATTATGAATAGTGACCCCAGTGGAAATATGCCTGAATGGGTAGGAACAGCTTTCAAATGGATGGGATATATTAGCACCTTTGGTTTGAGTGCTATTCATCAGCGCTGGGCAAATATTGCAGGCTCGGCAATAATAGCAGGTACAGCATTTGCATCATTAGGTTTAGCGATTGCTGATGCCGGGAGTAGCGCACTATTTACTGCATTTACGGCAGGTGTTGCAATAGCCAGTACTGTCCCGGTTGCTGCTGCCTCTCTTCCTCCCAACAGAGGTTTAGATATTACAGCTTCTGTTATTGGTGTAACAACAGCACTAATAGTAACAGCTGCCAGTGTAGCATTATTAGGATTTAGTATGTACAGTATGTTATCTTCAGCTGCAACACTTCCGGATAGCACTCAATACTTAGGTTGTGTCAGTGAAGGATTAATATCATCAAAAATGCAGCTGGAACTAAATTCAAATTCAAAACCATCAGCAAGTATTGATTCTGATCAGGCTACAGAAATTCTAATCAATAAGCTGTTTGAAAATTCACGTGTGAAAAAGAGCATCAAAAATGATAAGCTCTACGTAAACAGCTTAATTATGGTTAACCGGATATGGAAGATTATGATGAATTTTGGAAAAGAGTATCCCGGTACCATTGGCTGTGATTCTCTGACAATATTACTGGCTGCCCTGCATTCGGAACAACCTATTGATCTGGATGCTTATTACTATTTTGTGCGAGAAAGAATGTATACAGATAAGCTCATTCAGTTATCCGAATGCCACCCTTATGAATATGCACTGCGGGAGGTGTTAGCACCATTTGGTCAGTATATACAGAAAAATATTACTTCTCAGGATTACATAAACTCAGTCTTTGCACAGAAGCAGAATAGTGCTATGATTATCCGTGGTGTTTATCATATGACGCTGCTACAGGTGAGTCACTCAATGCTAAAAATTGCTCCGGGTCCCAACTTATGGTGGTCTTATAAAATCAACAATCAAGGAGTTGTACAAACATTTATTACAGAATTTGAACTATTAGATCTCAGTCAATTTAAAAATCAGAACGGTGATCTTAAAATTATTGGCTATATACGTCTTTAGAACTTACTCAAATTCATGACACTGTGTTTTTTACAAAAAACAGATACCCTGTCCTTTACTAGATATTACAGGAACTTAAGTTAACTCCGGAATAACCGCATCAACAAAACCGTCCCTGAGTTTTAGCATGAAGTAAATATCTGGTTCATTCCGTTTATAAGACCAGAAAAATTTTTTGTATATAGCACTGAGATTACTCCTTCTTGCAAATATACGACCACAATTGCTAAAAGCACAATACTGCCATTCATCATTAAGTCTTTGCAATACAGTGATATGAGTACCAGAAGTGTCATTGTCACCACACATAACAATGTATTCTCCAACAGGTACAATACAATTAAGTGTATAAAAAATCTCCTCATTCATTTCTGTTTTTTTACTTATAACAGTATGGTTATCAGATAAAGAATTGAGTACTTCTTCCAGTTTCTCATAATATGCCTGCAATTCTGAGTTCCCTGCTGAAAATTTTGCTGCTTCATTCTTCAGATTCATCAAATTTGAAAAAGCATCCAAAGATAAAGATTTATCGTTGATCCGTGCTGTCATGAGAATAGTTGCTGTTTCACAAAGAGTTAAACACTTAAACCTGGACATACGCAACCATTTCCATACGTAGATTACTGCATTTGTATCTTTTAGAATCAGGTCATTTTCTTCACCTATATAACGAGAAAACCCACTCTGAATGAGGTGTATTCTGAGTATTGAACCTATTTCACTTACTGCTGCACCGGGAGGCAAACGCATGGTATTATTGTTAGCTTTTCTTGTAGATTCTGTAAGCAACTCACAAGAATTTTTCGGACAGAGCAACCCTTCTGTTTCTGTGGCTGTTCCTTCCAAGCTTTCTGCTGCTGCACCAAAAAAAGCCACCGCTGCACCGGCTGCAATATTGATAACCAGATCTGCAAGACCTGTTACTGAAGCTGCAATACCAAACCCTTTGTTAGCAGGAATTGCTGCTGAAGCAACAGGAAGACTACCTGCTACCACAGAACCTGCCAGTACAGCACTCATCGTAGCTGATCCTCCGGTAAGAAGCGATGCACCCAGAGTAACCACACACAGACCAGAACCAATTACAGCGGCAGTAATATTAGCCCATTTTTTATGCAATGCACTTAATCCAAAAGTTGAGATGTTACTTGCCCACTGTAGTGTGCTACCTAACCAACATGGCATGTTGCCTGAAGGATCTGTATTCATAATCGGATTATTGCTACCAAAAGCATAGCCATCTCCTGCCGGATCTTCACTAACAAAGTAACGTTGTTTTGGATTATAAGTTCTGTGTCCTGCACTTAAAAATTGCCAGCCGGTAAAAGGATCTGTACGTTCACCATCAAATTCCTTAAAAGTTTGCTTATACAATTCAGATGACGTTTTATTTTTATGCCATACCATCCCATACGGACTATAAAGATTCATTTGCCGAATTCTGTACCTGCCATTATCAGCTTTACTGAAAATACTAACAACATCACCCTTATAACTGTTTTCATAATATTCACTGATTTTATCGTCTATTATTCTGGCTACCCCCTGATAACCCACCCTATGTGAGCCACTCTCTGCTGTTACTATTTGCTCATTGATCAGACTACCTCCACGATAGAACAGATAACCGGTGTGGGTATCATCTTTTTCCATAATTTCTTTTCCATTGCGATCATAGGAATAACAACTCTGTTTACCTGACGTACTGACAACCTGGGTAATTTGATTAAAAGCATTATAAGAGATATGATTATCTTCTCCGTCAATGATCATGTTGCCTGCTTTGTCATAATATAGCTTCTGAATAACTGGTCTGTTTTGCCCCCATGCAATACTTATCTGCTGCAGCTGTAACGGTACATACGGGTTTGTATACTGGTAATGCATTATTTTTATTGATGTCTTTTGTTGTATTTTATTTTGTACAATTTCTTTAACCTGACCCATACGATTCAAAGGTGTAAAGAAATAACTCTGACGTACAATAATGGGTGCCTGCCTGAATTCTGATCCGGAAAAAGCAGTATCGCGCGGACATAGTGGTAAACCTGCTGATCCTGTACAATGCATAGTAATCAGATTGTTCAACGTGTCATAGCGATAATGTAAAACGGCTTGCTCATCTTGTCCGGTTTGCTGCTGTAAAGTAATAATATTATTTTCTAAGTCATAATAAAAGGTCCAGTGATTAATTAATTTACCCGACATTTGATCAATAATATCCTTCTGATGTCCCCACTGATCATATTCAATTATTCGTTCCATACCACTACCATAATGCAAATGTCGAATACGGGAAAACTGATCATAACTCACGGAAGATAATGTTTCATGATTTCCTGTGACTGATTGATAATCTGTTGCAATAATACGTCCCAGGGCATCATAGCGGGATACTGTTTTATTACCAGAAATATCAGCAACACTGGTTAAACGTCTGTTACTATCATATTGCCACTCAAGCTGATAATCAGGATAACTGTTTTTACTAGTATGAATTAATTGTTTTAGTAATCCGTCCGCTGTATAATAATAAACAGTGCTATTGGTTCCACCTGTTTTTTTAATTAGCCGCTTTGTGATTGTATCATAATCAGCATGCCACTGTAGTTTACCATCTGTAAACTTATCAACCGGTAATCCTAACAGATTATACTGCCATGAAAAATGGTGCCCTGCCGGTGTTATTATAGTGTCTGGCTGACCATTAACGTTATA
>JAPORK010000421.1 GCA_026710285.1 Endozoicomonadaceae bacterium
CAAAAAATATTGTCAAACTGAAGGTCGACAAGTGTACCATCCATATCAAGAAACAGGGTATCAATATTATTTAAATTCATGCAAGTATTTTCTCAGTACGACACAAAGTTACTGAATAAAATACAATATAAATCCGTGTTTTACCACCTAAAAAAGATAATTTATTATCCTGTTCGTTATAGCTATTTTTTGTGCTAGGACCTGTTGATATAAAAGCTATTCAGCGTAATCACTGAGATTCACAAGCATTATAAAAAAATTTATTCTTCAAAAATGCTGATTTTGATCTGTTTTGCGTATATTGGCGGAAATTATTTGGATGTCCCGGTATTTTTGGCTGCCTCATTTTTTAGTCTGCGAGCCCTGATTGCATTTCCTGTAATATTTTCCAGTTCCTGGAAGGTAAGTTTATTAACTGCTTCGGCTTCTTGCGGGTTATTTTTCACAGCTGCAAAAAGTTTCTTCGTAAGCTCTTGCTTTATTTTAATAAATCTCAACGGGGTCAACTTTCCGTTTCTGACGTCATCTTTTTTTATGTTGTACAGACGGACAATTCGATTAGTCATTGTACTATTAATCGTTTGATTAGTCCTCGGATTAGTAATTCGATTAGTTGTTGTGCTTGTTGTACCACTTTGACTCAAAGTTTGGGTTTTCCTGGCTATATTGCATATTTCTTTGGTAGCAAAATCATTGCTTGTTATGAGTTGAATTAATTTAAAGTTCATTTGTTTTGCCTGTTGCGGATCTTTTGCCAGCGTTACCAGCTGTTTTGTCAGTTTAGGTTGAAGCTTATTATATTCTGCTGTCAGCTTCGTATCTCCAGAGTTCTTTACTCCGACATATAACTTCCAGGTTGCTTGTTTAGCAAGTTGGACCTGCTTTACTGTAGATAAACTTAAATTATTTAATACGTTAACTTTACCCCTAAGCGATAAGTTAGCGTAATTCTTCGGTAATAAACCCTTTAACTGATCAAGACGCGCTTCAAGATTTGCTGTTGTCACTTTTCCACCTTGTGTTGCACGGATTTGTGACTCAGCCCTTGTTACTTTACTTTTCAGTTGATTAAATTTTCTTGTGTCCGCCTGGGTGATATTGTCCAACTTAGGAGTCAGCCTTATCATCTCACGACGAACGTTTTCGATTTCCCGTGGTGTCGATAGTCGGACAGCGTCTAATGCATCAACTTTCTCGCTAAACGATAATTCAGCATAATTCGTTGGTAAACTCTTAAGTTTATAGAGACGAGTTTCAAGATCGGCTGTTGTCGATTTTTTATCCTGTGCCGGGATATTTGGTCGGGTATGCGCTTTACGAATAGAATCGTTAGCAACCTGTGTTTGAGGTTTTGATGATTTACCAGAGACATTTTTCCTCTGATGACTAATTTCAGACTGACTCTGGTGCTTTGAAGTTATACTATCCAACTTATTCAATGTTTGTTGCAAATTTGACCTTAATGAATGGAGTTTTTTCTGTAATTGAGATAGATCCTTCGGGGATAATTTTTTATTTTGGCTATTTTTATACAGAACTGCTGCTTGCAGCAACATTTTTTCAAGCTGACTGTATTTTTCTTGAGCGGATGATGACTTGGTAGTATCCGCTGATTTATCAGAGACATTTTGCCCCTGATGACTAATTTCAGACTGACCCTGGCGCTTTGAAACTATATTATTAAAATCATTGAATATCTGTTGCGCATTTAACCTGAATGAATGGAATTTTTTCTGTAATTGAGCTATATCCTTCGGGGATAATTTTTTATTTTGGCTATTTTTATCCAGAACTGCTGCTTGCAGCAACATTTTTTCAAGCTGCCTGTATTTTTCCTGAGTGGATGATAACTTGGTAGTTTGTCGTGTTCCGGGAGCTGACGATACTTTCTTTAAGCTCATGATAACTTTCATTCTGATTTAAGCTCAATTAACCATGCAAGCACTTTTTTATCCCGTATATAGAAAAGATTTTTTACTAATCAGATATTTAATGCTGAGGTCAATACTCAGGCTTGTAAAAAAGTTAAAGACATTGATTAATAAGCGATAATGAAATGTTTTAGTTTATATGTATATAAAAATCATTTTTTGTAATAAACAATCTGAAAAAATTGCCTGAACTATTTATTAGTTTAACAAAGGTAAGATTATTGAGTAAAGCATCTATTGTGACCACTAGTTTAACCAGGAACCTGTTCATAATCTTTGCACGGGTTGTAAATGTCGATAAAGCACTGTTTTCCAGTTTTTTTGTTGCGTAGTCCACTCTGCATCCTGAAAAATAAAAAACAGTATCATATCACATCATTTTTACTTTTTATAAAAGATTATGAACAGGCTC
>JAPORK010000398.1 GCA_026710285.1 Endozoicomonadaceae bacterium
TTTAATGTTAGCTGCAACACACAGACCTTGTGCTGTAGAACTTTTGCTGGAAGTACAAGGTATTGATCCTGATCTAAAGAATATTTATGATATAACGGCTTTAGATATTGCCAAGGAAGAATGTGTGGTGTTAAAAGATAATCCCATAAAGGAAGATTTTGAAAAAGTTGTAAAGCTTCTGGAGCAGTTTCTGGAACAAAGAAGAAAATAAAAAAACAATAACAGCGGGTAGTGATAATTATTTCAAACGCAATATGCTGCACTATGATATCCTGAATAAGCATTAATAGGAGACAGGAGTATCATTGTCAGCATATGCACAGTATAATTTATACTCACAAAATTAACACAATAAGTTACATACAATTAACGGGCACAACAATTAAACTTACAATATCATTGAAGCTGCAATGTGTAGCATGTATATTCTGAAACTTCAGCTATGTAATCGTTGCTTTTATTCTTGTCACGCAGACACATTTAAAACATCACCCGGGTTTATTCTCCTCCATTAACATTTTACAACACCTAAATCAGTGTATGTCCTCACCCCAAAACTGATAAAATGGCTCTGTTATACGCCAACGGGTCATTATTTGTTCCGCTATGAACAGGTGATGCGTATTTTCCTGATCCATTTGTGTCTCTATCCCAGGACCACATATGCATCCCTGCCATATGATTGTTTTTTACAAAGTTGGCAATCGTAATAACATCATCAACTGATGTTATTTCGTCCCGAACATCGTTTTGACCAATCATCGGAGTTAGCTCTATTCGAGAAAGTGGAATTTTGTATAACTCCGCAAATGTTTTAGCTGCGAGTATGGCAGCTTTTCCCATATCACACTTTCCATTAACCGTTATAGAACATCCTCCAGGACCATAATCCATAGTCATTAAATTAACAAAAAAATCAAGCTGTGCATCTTGTGCTGCCTGCAGTGCCCACTGTCCCAGTGTATTTATAGCTGCATCAGACGTCGCAAGTGTAGCCAGTGTTAAGCTGACACGAAAGTGGAGCTTTTTTTGTACTTCTGCTGTAACCTTCATCAAATGCTTAAGCTGATCCTGGTTGTATCCACCCTCAATATCGAAATCTATACCCAGAAAACCGGTGGACTGATATTGTTTAATAAACGCCTCCATATCTTCAACAGAGTCACACATAAAAGTGCCGCTAGCACCTCCTGTGGAGATAATATATTGTGTTTTATTTTTATTAAATGCAGAAATGTTGTTGCGAATTATCAGAGAAGGGTTTATTTGTGCCCAGCTGTGTTTTTTACATGTACCCGTTGCAAATGCAAATGTTACTATTTTATTGCCAGGCAAGACTACCGAGCTTGCTCCATTTTGTCCGATCAGGGGTTCCAGTTTTTTATACACTCTGGTGCTGATAACGTACGAATTCCAGTCCATATTGATAGATATGTCTTTATAAAATGAGTAAATAGTCCCTGTCTTTGTACTCACCGGTTTGCTTGGCATCAGATCAGAGAAAGGTACTTCATTTTTTTTAGCTGGTATCAGATCAGAAAATGGCTTTTCCTCTATTTTTTTAGCTGGCTTCAATTCAAAGAAGGGTACTTCAGTTTTATCATCTTCAGTTTTTAAATAAAACGCAAAATTTGTATAAGTGGTACCTGGATAACTGGAAAAAGAAACAGATATTTTTTGTCCCGCAGCCAATTTGCTATGCACCCATGATTCATTTGGAAAATTAAAATAAAGTGTTGCCTGATTATTTTTGGCAGATAATTTTGGATTTGAAGGATAAGAAACATTACCAAAATTCCCCCAAAAAGAACCGTTTTCAAGTGTTTTATTGGTATTAAATTGCAAAAAAGCACCTCTCAAATCAACGCTTTTGTCACATTCGTTTTGAATCTGAACTGTTGCAACATATTCAGAATGTTGGAGAGGAACTGATGCGCTTATACAGGATAAGCGTTTAATGCTATCTGCATGACCCGGTGCAATGAGCAACAAGGGCAGCAATATATATAAATATAAAAAAATGATATGACTGAATAATTTTTTCATTTTATTATCCTCATTTGAGTTTTTGTTTATGATATTTTTTATTCTCAAGGGGAAAATGATTGCAATGGTTGTCCATCAAGCAACCCGAGCGTCA
This sequence comes from Endozoicomonadaceae bacterium, assembly GCA_026710285.1. GTDB lineage: Bacteria > Pseudomonadota > Gammaproteobacteria > Pseudomonadales > Endozoicomonadaceae > JAPORK01. The sequence goes on from JAPORK010000398.1 coordinate 2,141, forward strand.
ACTAATTAATTTTTAGATTTCAGATGAAGAAATTTATTTTGTACACTTCGGACCAGGCTTCTACGCAGGCAAAATATAACTTTAATCAAAGCAAAAAATTACTTGCCCGCATTGTATCGTAATACTTTGGAAACCCTGGTGTCAACAACTTTGAAACACCCGGGTTTTAGGGTTTTATTTGAATAAGTCCCTGCCGTTTAAAG
>JAPORK010000569.1 GCA_026710285.1 Endozoicomonadaceae bacterium
CTTATTGATGGTGTAAGCTGAGAGTATTCATAGTCTTCATGTATAAACACTTATCAACTATTTAATTTGTCATCATATCTGGAAACTGAATAGTTAACTGTTTTTAAGAACCCTTATGCTTAATAAATTCTGAGTATCTTTTCTCTGCTAATTTAATGGCTTAGCTAGTTTTTTACTCTATCCGGGGGTTCACATAACCGAATAATTATATGGTTTATCCTCATAATTGTAAATTTAATTGAAAATAACTCTTATTTTACTGAAATAATTTGCACTTCGCGCAAAATCTTTTTCCTGGAAATATTATGAATGCGATAAATGGTAATGAAACTCAATTATTATGATCAGTATGATTTATGTTACATAAAGGAGTTTTAGTTATGGCTGGTGTTAAATTAAATTTTGATAAAAAGAAAATTTCTATTAATTATGAAAAAATAGGAAATAATAAATTACTATTAAAAAGAATATTTGATGCAATTAAACATATGTTTTCAACAAAAGATGAGATAACAGTCAAAAAGTATTGTGAAACATTAAAATTAAATGGTGACTCTTTAGATAAAATAAAAGCTTATGAAGCGTTAAAAAAAATGTCAGGCATGCATGAAAAAGATTATAAAGTTATGCTTGAAGATAATAATTTAATTCTTTCAATAGCAGGAAAAAATAATCAAAAAATAGAAGAACGAATAACGTTAACAGATGGTCAACAAAAAATACTTTCAATATGTGATGATAATGATCTAATAGTTGCTTTTAAACAACTTCATGACATTAATATTACAAAACTAAATGATAACCCTTTAGATAAAATAAAAGTTTATGAAACGTTAACAGAAATGTCAGGCATACATGAAAAAGATTGTAAAGTTATGCTTGAAGATAATAATTTAATTCTTTCAATAGCAGGAAAAAATAATCAAAAAATAGAAGAACGAATAACGTTAACAGATAGTCAACAAAAAATACTCTCAATATGTGATGATAATGATCTAATAGTTGCTTTTAAACAACTTCATGACTTTAATACTAAATTTGATGATTTTAAAAAAGAACTAGAGATACAAAAAAAGCAATTACTTCTCGATTTTTCTTCACAAAGAATAGATGTAGTCAAATCATTTAATAGCTTAAAACAGCTGATTAAAAATCCGAGAGATAAAAAAGGATTCACAATAGATGTGGATTTTGAATCATTTAATGCACAATTCAAGATTCGGATAAACTCTAATGATACTCGTACATATGATATGAGTTTAACCAGCCTGAGTATAGCTGAAAAAGAAATGTTCGAGCAAATGAATCAGATCACACCAGCCGCACTAGATGTACTAAAATCCTCATCAAATATGCCAGAATCTGCGAAAAAAATGTTAGCATCTGCGTTGGACGCAATAAAATCCTTACCACCTGAGCAGATGGAAAAAACTATTACGCCTGTGCCAAGGCATGAGATAGATCGTAATATTGGAAGTGTGATTCAGAGTCAAAGCGCAGGTCATAAAACAAGTCCACACTCTGTTTTTGTTGATTATGAGAAAAGCAGAGCACGGATCCAGCAGTTTTTAAACGACACACCAAAAGATAAAAAGGGCATGCACGTGAAATCTCCCATAGAGATGTTAAAAACTTACAAAAAAAAGAGAAAACTTTATGAAATACTGATACAAGACAACGCTCCTCTGGAAAAAATAAAAGCTTATAAAGAATTGAGAGAAATGGGAGAAGATAAAAATAAGTATGAGGTTTGGCTTAAAGATAAGAATTTAATACTTTCAAAAACAAGAAAGAATAAAAAGGAACTTAATATACAGATACCTTTAACAGGGAATGAGCAGAAATTATTGCCAATGTATGATAATAGTAAATTACTAGATGCTTTCGAACAGATGGATAATATTCGGACTAAGATAGCTGATCTTGATCATGAAATAAATAAACAACAAACTGAAGAAACAAGCGATAGTAAAATTGCTTCTTTGAGAAACGATATAATTGAATCTTTTAATTATTTAAAAAAATTGACTAAAGATCGGAAAGATCGAAATAAATTTAATCTGAATACTTCTGTTGAACATGGTTTTGCAGAGCTCAGGGTTAGTGTAGATAAAACTAATATTGTCAAATTTACTATGAGTTTATCAGGTATAGATACAGAAGCAGAAGCAGAATCATTTAGAAAGAAATCCGGATTGAACCAATCAGAGGATATTCAACTGATGTGGTAAACCTTTTTATTACAACCCAGTTAAGAAACATTTTCTAATCTTGTCATGACTTCTTCATACTCATTTGGACTCATATAATCCAATGTTGAATGTAG
>JAPORK010000286.1 GCA_026710285.1 Endozoicomonadaceae bacterium
ATTTCTGAGTCATCGCAACTATCAGCAAAATTCAAGAGATACGGACAAAAATAATCGATTGATTATTTCTGATTTTTCATTATCCCTGATAAATATACAGACAAAAATCAATCTTTTAAAAGAAGAACTGAAAATGCAGAAACGTATGACTGAACAATTAAAATTACAACTTGAAGAATATTATAAAAATTTAAGTACCCGTTTATCTTTGCTGGAGTTAAAGGAAAAAAAACCACCTTCAGATACCCCTCCCTCGGCTGAGTCGATAGAAAAAAGCGAACCCTCACTATTATCTGATAAGCGCTCCGCTGATGATGCTGTAGCATACAACAACGCCTTAACGTTAACCCGTGAGCAAAAATTTCAGGAAGCAATAGCTGCTTTTAATAATTTTATCCTCAAATACTCACAAAGCCAGCATGTGCCCGATGCATTATATTGGCTGGGCGAAATATATAGCGCAACCGGAAAAGTGGAACAGGCAAAAGAAGTATTTTTTAAAATTATTGATAAATATCCACAAGGCGATCCGTGTGCAGATGCTATGTATAAATATGCTATAATCCTGGCGCAGTCCGGAGACAGAGAAAATGCTGTAGCCTATCTTCATAAGGTGGTTGAAAAGTATCCGCTTAAGTCTGTTGCAGAATTAGCAAAAAGATACCTAAAACTTTTAAATTAATTTTATGTGGTTTTTACCAAAGCAAAACAGGCAGATAAGTGATTTGTTTTTAAAATAAAACAGCAACAACCTGTAATGACAACAGGCTTTTGATATTCTGTATTTATTTATTTTTTAAGATTAAAAAACTTTATAAAAGGAAACGTATTTGAAACAGGCTTATTTACTACAAAATATATAAACAAAGTCTTGTATTGTATTGGTGTTGTTTTGGAGATACACTAGCAACTTATAAATACGTTTACCAGTCTTAATTTGTACTTCCGGACAATCATATAATATCAAAAAAATTTATATAATTTGTTAGCGTTCCTTAATTTTATATACCATGGAGTATTAATGTTTACATCAGAAGAAATCAGGGAAAGAGTAAATCGGCATTTAACATGCAAAAAATCAGATGTGTTAGAAGACCCTTTTAACCATGAGCGTATATCCAGAATAAAAAATCTTTTAAAAGAGAAAAATGCGCTGTTAATTGCTCATTATTACACACATCCTGCTATACAAGCGTTGGCAGATGAAACAGGGGGATATGTTGCGGATTCTCTGGAAATGGCCAGAAAAGGACAGGCGCATAAAGCGACAACACTAATTGTTTCAGGTGTGCGTTTTATGGGAGAAACAGCTAAAATTCTTAGTCCTGAAAAACGCATTTTTATGCCCAATTTAGCAGCTACCTGTTCTTTAGATGTGGGTTGTCCTGCTGATGAATTTGCAGCCTTTTGCGATCAGCATCCTGACAGAACGGTTGTTGTCTATGCCAACACTTCTGCTGCTGTTAAAGCCCGTGCTGACTGGACGGTTACCTCTGGTTGTGCCGTTAGTATTATTGAGCATTTACAGGACCAAGGGAAGAAAATTTTATGGGCACCTGATAAATTTCTGGGCAATTATATTAAAACAAAAACAGGGGCTGATATGCTTTTATGGAATGGTTCCTGCATTGTTCACGAAGAGTTTAAAGCGCAGGGAATCAGAGAGTTAAAGCATCTTTATCCTAATGCTGCTGTGTTGGTTCACCCAGAATCTCCTGCTTCTGTTATAGCGCTGGCAGATGTAACCGGATCGACATCACAATTGATTGAAGCGGCACGCTCTATGCCCAACAGCTCTTTTATCATAGCAACAGAAAAAGGTATTTTTTATAAAATGCGCAAAGTTGTTGGTGATACTAAACAGTTAATTGAAGCGCCTACTGCTGGCAAAGGAGCTACCTGTAAAAGTTGTGCCCGCTGTCCATGGATGGCAATGAATACGTTGTCTGGATTAGAACATGTACTTGACAATCAACCGGATGAATGTGAAATCCATGTAGATAATCTTGTTCGTAAAAAAGCGTTAATTTCTCTTCAACGCATGTTGGATTTTACCAGAGTCCGTTGATGTTTATTTGGCTGAACAGAATTATTAATCTTTCCCTGCTATAAGATACTTTTACATATAAGTATCTGCGGTAGTATGACCTTATAGAAAATACACTGTAAATACTAATGGATTCCTGCGAAAACAGGAATCCGGAAAAAATTTCCAATTTTTTTAAATCCAACCAAATCTTTGGATTTGACATCCTCCCCTTCCTAAAGGTTGTCTCTTAGTCACATTTTTCAGGTTCAGTCTTTTACTCTGGCATGTTTGTTTTTT
>JAPORK010000032.1 GCA_026710285.1 Endozoicomonadaceae bacterium
CGTGGGAAATGCAAATATTACCAGTCTGATGACTAACAACCTTAAAGGTAATTTTGTGGCTGTAGAGGATATTGACGGAAACACAATTCTTCAAAATAGTAATACAACAACAGCTGTAGTACCGGGAGAGTTCAGTGGTACTTTTTCTACTGGGGTGTATAGTCTGAATGGATTCCCGGTAAATGGCACTATACCTTTTTTTGAATCAGTTAATAATAGTCATATTGAGTGCAATGTACCAATAAAACATGGAAAATCACCTGGTAACGTTCAGCCTTTACTTACCCGCAGAGCGTTACATGCTAATAAGGTAGAAACAACATTACAGTGGTCAGAAATTCCTTATGGTGTTTATCATACTCCTCCGGTTACAGGAAGCATAGAAGGTAGTCATAATAAGTTCATTGTAAAAAATGAGCTATTGTTTCGTGCTGATATACCTTACTTAAAACATGGATTACAGCAACAAGATACAGGTATAATAGCAACTGAAGTGTCAGGCAATCATAATCATTTGGAGTATCAGGGTGAAGTAAAGATTTTTAAAACAGTGAATAATGCTGTACCGGGTAATATAGCAAAAACAATCTCTGGTATCGATAACAAACTGATTCAAAAAGGTTCTTCGGAAGTTGCCCAGGTGTTAAATTATCAGAAGATTTTTTTAACCATTAATGGCTATACGAACAGTATAAAAGGATTTGGTGCTCTGGAATTATTGGTTCCTGCCAAAGGAGCAACTATCTCACAAAGGGGAACGGTTTGTAGTGAGGGATTTTCTCATAAGGATAGTCTTGTCGCCTGTCGCCAGCTGGGTTTTGATACTGGCTATCAAAACGACATAGAAAGTGAATATTCTGAGTACCCTGTGTTATTGAGTAATGTAAGATGTATTGGTAATGAGACATCCTTACTACAGTGTACTCATAATTTTACGAATGAACATAAATGTAATCAACCGCCTGTTGAAATACGTTGTATGAGAGAAAAAAATTATAACAATAATACCATTTTATATGCAGGTGTATTATGGTATCATAACTATTTCATTTCTGATATTCCGGTTGCTTTTTGGGACAGAGCGGGTTATATAGATTATAATTTACTTTCTAAAAATAATAGTGTAGATACTACAAACTCAAATGACTGGAGAACAGCACAGCAACATCTTTGTGTATCTGAAAAATGTGATATTTCCTGCCACTATGTAAATGAACAGTTTCACTCTGTTATTAACAGTGGAAATAAAACTTATTTGGTGACACGTCAACATTATCCTGCATTTTTTATCAATGGAAGCAACAAGAAAGAAGCTGAAGGATTTATCCGGATTACAGATATCAGCCAGCCAGGTACTAATGGTACAGTGCAGTTACATAAACCTCCTGCAGATAACCCGTATCTGGGTGCACAGAATTTAAGTGATCCATCTGTTTATACGCCTCCGGTAAGTAAAGTAGTGATTAATAATACTTTATTGTCATTGCATCGGCGTTTGTCATTTTTTAAATTTCCACTTTGGACAATTTCAGAACCCATTGATGAAGCGCCGGGTGTACAGTTAAGTGAAATATCTCTTGATGGTACAAATAGTACATATAATAGTATTAGCTATGATTTTCCGGGAGAAAATGCATTACTGTTGAATGAAAATGCGGTTTTTACTTACAATGAGACAGACCACACAATAATACAACGCTCGCTAAATGGTGATGGACAACATTATACGATCGGGGAAGCTGATGTTACTTATCAGTTACCTCCTGAACCACTGATTGCTACAGGAACAGATGGAGATTATATGTATGTAGTAACAAAAGAGCAGGGTAATGGTAATTTTACTGCCAGCAAAAATTTAATTTTTTCCCGTTACAATTTAAAAAATAATGAAAAAGATATCAGCTGGAAGAGATCAGTGCAACCGAATGATTTATTTGAAGAGACTGGTGAGTATCAGTTATCGTTTGTTGGTGATGAGATACAGTTACTTCGCAGATATGAGCTATTCAGTCTCGATGGTGTTCCTTACAGCCTTCAGGTACCTCAGGGAGGTGGGTGTAGTGAGATACGTAAAGGACAGGCACTGCAGATATCTGTTGAAAAAACAAACTCAAACATGACATTACATCCAGCGCTATCATCAACACCAACATCAACACCAACACCAACATCAACATCAACATCAACACCGGCATCAACATCAACACCAGCATCAACACCAACATCAACACCGGCATCAACATCAACACCAGCATCAACACCAGCATCAACATCAACATCAACACCAACACCAACACCAACACCAACACCAACACCAACACCAAC
>JAPORK010000009.1 GCA_026710285.1 Endozoicomonadaceae bacterium
GCTTTCCTTTCTTACAGTCGCATCCATTAACCGGCAATATTATGCGGTTATATGGATTAAATTATATATGTTTTTAATACATAAAAAGGGATCACTATTTTTCTTTACTGTACTGATATTGTTACTCGGTACAATAATGCTCAAAGGATTGACAGTTTATGCTGCGTCTGACAACGAAGAATGTGCTGAGATTAAAAGTGATCAACGGAATGAACAAACAACCCGAACAAATAAAGCTACGTATCCTTGCAACAATTGCGATTTAATATTTAGAAGACAAAGCTATTTAGACAGACATAATTGTAAAAATACCAAAAAAAAGACAAAAAATCTGTTATATGAATGCAAGAAATGCACTGCATGTTTTCCTACAGAATATGATTTAATAAGACATCAAACTGTACATTTACAATACAGACCATTTGTGTGTAAAATTTGTAACAAAGCTTTTAAATCAGATCTTTATTTAATCAAACATGAACGGAGACATATAAAGAAAAAACTTTTTGTATGCAAGATATGTGACCGTTCTTTTGAAAGAGAAATAGAACTAAATGTACACAATATAAAAGACCATGGACAAACGGAAGAGCACCTCGCATTCATGTGTGAGTATGCTGGTTGTTATAAAGCTTATCAATTCAAAGAAGCACTTGACAGACATATAAAATATATGCATTTATCACATAACAACAGTTCTGAAGCTGCTGCACTTCCTCTGGAAGATTTGTCCCCGACTTCACCGGATGGAGAAACCTATTTTAATTTTACATGTGATAAATGCAATCAGTCCTATAAATATAAAACAAGCCTCGACAGGCATAAACAGTTAAAACATCTGCCATGCGGAAGCCAGGTTCGTGATCCAAAAGCTTTAAAGGTTCATGAAGCTGGTTGTGTTACATGTCAAAATGCCAAAAAACCTCAAGAGCTTATATGCCCAAAACCCACAAGAACTATAAGATTTGTATATCATAACGCCACAAAACCTAAAAAACCTAAAAAAATTAAAGAACCTAAAAGACCTAAAAAAATTAAAGAATCTAAAAAACCTAAAGAACCTGGAGAACCTAAGAATCAGTCAGAGGTTAATGATCTGCTTAATGAATTTTCAACGACGTGTACAAACATTATTTTTACCATGAGAGAAAATTTATTAATGGCAGAGAATAGCATCAGCAACAATGATTATAGATTTATAGAACTTGCTTTTATGACTGTAGCAAACAATATCATAACATTTAACCAGTTGATACCTGCATTTCAGTCTGCAGATTCAAAAATCACCGGAAATAGAAATACTCCTAAATTTGAAATGATCCTGAGTATATTTGAACCTGAAATACTAATCAGTTTGTCTCATGGTCAAAGTGTAGAGCACTTAATTATCGATATTCGGCAACGAATCAATAATGTCTCTGACTACATACTTGAAATAATTAAAGATTGGCAAGCAGAATTAGAGAATACAAATATCGACTCATCAGAAAAAATTTTGAATGAAGGTTATGAAATAATATGGCTACAAGACAATGATATCAATGATGAAAACCTAGATAAAAAGACAGAGCTAAACAACCAAACTCTGAATACGCACCTGACAAATGATTGTTTTAAACAATTGACAGGTGACTGGGATAAAATCATTCGTACGACGAAAGAAAACTTGTTAGAAATAGCCAGCAAGATGAGTGACTATGATTATAGCGATGCTGTAACTATTTTTGACAATATACTACAACATATTTCAGAATTAAAACAACTGATACCCTCACTTCAATATACAGATTTCATCGTTACAGGAAATAAAAACATCAGTAAAATTGAAACAGCTTCGATTATGTTAAAATATTTTGAAGTGGTCACTTTAACAGATTGTCTTAATGATGAAAAGTTAATTGATCATATATTGCGACAAATAGATACAAGCGCCGAGTATCTGTGTGAGGTATTTGATAGCTGGCGATCAGCGTTATTGGAGAGTAAAAGTATCAACTCACCGAATACAGATTCACCTATTTCTCCGGAAGATTATCTTACAACGCCTGCCGATTATTACGCCAGTGCTAAAGTGAATCAATAGTGTCATCCTGGAGATAACCTGGAAAAAGTTACTCTTTTCCATTAAGATTACATTTTTCATAACTAGCAATGTCGTAATGTTATAAGGAATAAACTGTCTGTATGTTATTAAAACAAAAAAAAATACAACTACTCTTTTTTGTTGTTGTATTATCACTCTGTACAATAATGCTGAATGGGCAAAAAGTGCATGCCGCTCTTACCAATCAATCCAATAAGGATAAAAGAGTAACTGACAAAAAG
>JAPORK010000498.1 GCA_026710285.1 Endozoicomonadaceae bacterium
CTATCAACCAGTCAGGCAGTGGATGTTTCCGGCAAATGATAAACCACTACCTTCATTGCATACATTGTGTATTATGCAGGATCAGAAGATAGTATTGTCCGGTGGTCGTATTGCTAAAATGAGTTATGACTCTTTCGGTCGGCTGGCAGCAGCAACAGATCCACTTGGACACCATGTAGCAAAGCATTACAATGCTTTTGGACAACTGACAGATGTTATTGATCCGGCTGGTGACAGTATACATTATGTATATGATTTAACCGGACATATTGTGCAATCCTGGGCTCGTCCTGTCTCAGGTGGTAATTATCTGTTGTCATCGGCGGAATATAACGCAGCCGGAGAATTATTATGGCAAGCCGGAGAAGATGGAAAACGCACTACATTTACTTATACTGAAGATGGAAAGCCTCTTTCTTCAACAACACCGGCAGGGCACACAACTTCAGTAAAATACGACAAATTCGGAAGACCTATTGCTAATTTACTGGATGGAAAATTTCAGTTACAAATAAGTTATGATCCTGTAACACAACTGATAACCAGTCAAACTGATATTACCGGGAAAACTACTTTTACTTATGATGATGACGGATTACCAAGAAGGCAGTATCATGTGAGTAAAAATGGTTATCCTGATTATCAGTTCAGATGGAAGTATGATGTAAATCGTCGTATTGTGAATGTGACAGATATTGCAGCTAACAAGACAGAAAATATTTATGATAAATTAGGAAGAACAGCGCAGACACGTTATCAATCTTATCGTGGAAAAACAATATCACTTTCTGTACCGGTTTATGATGATTTTTCCCGTACTGTTGCAATAAAATATGGTAGCGGTATGCACAGAAAAATTCATTATAACGGCATGGGTCATCCAGATATTATTACTGATACATTAAATAACCAGCCTTTATCTTACTGGTTGTTTAGTTATGATTCACTTGATAACATTACAATGCAATTATACAGAACAAAAGACGATGAGGCTGTTTATCATTATCAGTATGATGCGCTAAATAATCTGGTCAAGATGATTTGCAGTGGTACAAATAACAATGCTTTATGTCCAAGAGATACTGCTTTTAAAGCTTCAAAACTAAAAAGTGCACCGATAATTATTCAGCAAAATTACCGATTTACCCCATTAAATCGTCTTGCCAGCGTAGCAGAAATTCTACAAAATACCGCACAAGCACAAACGTTAAGCAAACTGACATCTTACCGTTATACTGATAATACTGCACCTCTGCGTTTACAGCAAATAAGTACCTGCTGGAATCATCATTCACAAATAATAAGACAATTTTATTATGATATTATGGGTAATATGACAACTGATAGTGAAGGCAATCATATTGTTTACAATGCTTATAATCAAATTATTAAAGTAACTCAGTTTGACGGACAACAGAGTAGTTACATTTATGATGGTTCAGGAAAAGAAACCAAAGAAAAAAGCATAAAGGGAATTAGTTATCTAATATACCGTGGAGATCATTTAGTTAATGAAAAAATTAGTAATCCCGGACAAACTGAACATATTACTGGTTATCAGGGTATTGCAAAAACCATTGATGGATCTGTTTACCAATATAATGAAAGTAATTATAAAGGAGATGTGGTTGGTATATTAACCAGATCAGAAAAAAATACTAATATCTATCAGCTACGAGAGACTAATATATACAGCCCTTATGGTATGATCTGGCATCAGAGAGCACAAACAATTCCTTTATATAAGCAAAGCTTATCAGGTTTTGATGGTGAACGTACAGATCCGGCAACCGGCTGGCAATTTTTAGGTAGCGGGCACAGAACCTACAATCCAAAACAACGCTGTTTTGTTAGTGAAGATCCAGCAGGAGGAGGATATGCTTTCGGTAGTAATAATCCGGTTATGAACAGTGATCCCACAGGTAATATACCACAATGGATTGGAACTGCACTCAGGTGGGCTGGTTATGTAAGCTCTTTTGGATTAAGTGCATTGCATGCGAAATGGATCAATATTGCCGGGGAAGTTATTAACGCAGGTTTGACTATTGCGACCCTGGGTGTTTCTGCTTATAGTTTTGGCGGTGTATTGCCGGGGCTTGCGGTAACGGCAGGTACAGCTATTGCAGGGAGTATACCTGTTACCGCAGCAGCAATACCGGCTAATAAAGGGCTCAATATAGCAGGGTCTGTTACAGGTGTTGTGCAAATGTCAGCAATGTTCGTAACCGCAGCTATCGATGCAGGACTTTGTTTTACAAAAAAAATACCATTATCAATGTCAAAAATGTTAATGAGTCGTAGTGATATTACTCTGGAAG
>JAPORK010000376.1 GCA_026710285.1 Endozoicomonadaceae bacterium
CTCAACGTTATTTTGTCAGTGAAGATCCTGCCGGTGATGGCTATGCATTTGGTAGCAACAACCCGATAATGAATAGTGATCCTAGTGGTAATATACCACAGTGGTTAGGTAAAATGTTCAAAGTAGCCAGTACTGTTCTTACTCTGGGTATGAATAACGTTCATAGTCATCTTCTCCAGGGAATTGGAAGGTCAATGATCTGGGCTGGCATGGGTTTATCTTTTGGTCCAACCTTTGCAATTGGTCTGGCTTTTGCAGCGCCGGCTACATTAGCTTTTACATCAGCATTAAAACCTGCCAACAAAGGTTTGCAGCAAGCGTCAATGATTACCGGAAGGATTTATGCAGGTGCATTATTTGTAGCCGGACTCATAGCTATCGGTGCAGGTATAGGTACAGTTGCTGCAGGTCTGATAGGAGCAGCAGAAGGAGCAGGGACAGGAGTAGCAGGAGCAGCAGTAGAAGGCGTGACAGCAGAAGGAGCAGAGGCAGTAGGAACAGCAGCAGGAGCAGCAGGAAATTCAGAACTCGAGCTTTCAATGCAATCATTGATTGACTTTGCGCATTCAGATGAATATGAACTTGCAGGATCTCTGACTGACAGTGATGCAGGAATCGATGATGTGAGTATAGCTGAATCTGTTGAACCGGAGGCAGCAGGCAATATTAATATCGCTGCTGAAGAGCCTCCCGAAATGCAGCGTGCTGTTTTAGGATGTGGTATTTATGAACCCTGTGATCACAAAGCACAGGGCGTTACTACAATTTCTGATAATCCTTTCAAGTTTTCTGATCTTTTCGTGTACGATCTTGCAAATATTATTGAAGTAGACTCCAAAATAGGTCAGGGTGTCTATGATGAAATTCTTCATGAATACGGATCTTTTCCTGTGTTCAGAACGGCATATCATTTATTGAGACCTGGTGGTAGACTGTATCTTTTTGTACATCCTTTAGTCTACCAGCATCAGTCTGTTGCAGCTCTATTTAGAAACATGAACGCAATAATATCTGGAGGTGCGCCCTATTGTATTACTAACTCGGGACTGGTACAGGAAATAGCAGACAATTTTGGATTTGCAGTAGAAAATGGTATGAATCTTAATGCATATGAAGTATGGGTGTTTCCAAAGTAATTTACGAAATCAACAGAATGAGTACTTAATTTAAATAGTGCTCAATACTTTAGTGATAATAGTTTTAAATGTAACTGATTTCTGTGTATAATTTAGTCATTGTCTGATACTGAGTGATAGAATTTTTTTGAAAATAATATAAGTCAATTTAACTATAAAATACCCCTACAATAAATATACTGAATTTGAGTTACTACAGGTAAAATAATATAAATCAACTGATCTATTCATTTTATATAATATCTAAAGAGTGAATTTTATCTTTTTTAAAATAGTATGTAGCCTATTATCTACTGAGAAACTGTTTGAAGCTATCTTTGAGTGTGATAATATCAAATATCTATATAAAAAAGAGGTTTTTTTATTTTAGTAAAATTCTATTGACGTTTAAATAAAATAAAACTAAATTCCATTCTACTTGTCTAAATTAAAAAAGTATTAGATTGTATATTACAAATAAAATGACGTGTAAATTTAGTTGAAACAGGGGTTGTGGAATTGTGAATATTATAAGAAGAAAAAATAAACGTTTATATAATATTATCAATGTGATGATATTTTTGTGTTTATGTTTTGGAAAAATAAATTTAGCTATTGGAAAAATCAGAACTGAAAAAAACAGTATTTATCTTAATAAAAAAACACAATTAAAAAACAATACATCCGATACACATAAAAAAAATAAAATAAATCATCACCCATCATTACTGGATGAATCAGGAAGTGGTGATCTGTCTGTCTGGTCCAATTCTTTTAATTTTGCTAAAAGTGGAAACAGTGTAGTAGATCCCAGGACAGGTATGTTGATGGTTTCCATAAAAGCTGGTTTATTGCAGAGTAATTTTGGTCATGGTCCTGATATTGATCTGGAAATGAACTATAACAGTGGTGCAAAAGGGGATCCGGATCATCTGGGGCGTGGATGGGCATGGAATCTAACACACTATAATCCGGTTACGCATCAGTTAAACACAGCCGGAGGAAAAAGTTTTTTCCTGGAGCAGCGACCTGACGGAAGCTGGCATCCACTATATCACAAGCTAAAAGACGTCATCATTACTAACGATGAAAAAGGAAATCTTGTAATTAAATCTGCAAATGGATTGCAGGATATTTTAGATCGTAAAGGTTATGAAATTCGTATGCAGCAACAAAATGGAAATGGTGTTAATTTTAAATATATGC
>JAPORK010000029.1 GCA_026710285.1 Endozoicomonadaceae bacterium
GTACCTGGGTAAAAACAGGTAGTATGCTCAGTAACTTAGGGCATGGTCCTGATATTAATCTTCAAGTTAGTTATAGTAGCAATGCGTTAGCTAACCCTGATGGACTTGGAACGGGTTGGAGCTGGAACCTTACTCATTTCAATTCAACAACACATCAGCTTACCACATCTTTTGGTCAGAATTTTTATTTACATAAACAATCTGATGGTCACTGGTGGCCAGCGTATCATAAATTTCATGATATGTATATTCAGGGTAATATCACTACACATTTTATTATTACTTATGCGAATGGTTTGCGGGAAACGCTCAACCATCAGGGTTATGAAGTTCGTCTTGAACAGCAGGATGGATGGAATGTGTATTTTAGTTATGAGCCGGGTACACACCTGTTACAATTAGTGAAAGATGATGAAGGACATAGCATTAAACTATGCAGGATAAAGAATTATATTTCAGTCATCAGTCAGGGAAATCAGGGAAAGCCGGTCGTCGTATTAATCCATAAAAAAAATAATAAATTACGTAGTATCACACTGCCTTTATTTAGTGGACATAAAGGTCACGGAATTTACTTTCATTATGTACAACACTTTATGACAGGTGTTGATTATCCCACTGGATTAAAAAATCACATAATCTATAATTGTAGTAATGAAATAAAAGTGCCGGGAAATGGTACTGTATCATCTCATGCCCTGTGTGCTGTTGTTAACCAAACCGCTGATCCGGGCTTTGGTCAGTCTGTAATGGTCAATCGTTATCATTACGGTACAACAAATATAAATCAGCATAATTATCTCGGTTTTAATGCAGGATTAAATATTTTAGATCATTCACCAAAAGACCGGTTATTTGAAGTACCGGCAAGTTATACTTATACAACTGAACAGGACAATGGTCTTACACGAGAAATACGCACTTACAATAAATACCACCTGATGACAGATGAGAAACAGATCAGTGACCGAACCGGACATATTTTATCAGCAGTGCACTATTTTTTCTGTCGTACTGATCAGCGTGATGGTTGTGCGCATACCTCTTTTGCTGATTTGCCTGTTTTTTACAGTTTACCGCTGAAAATAGTCACCCGGGTCTGGGGAGACACATCAGATATTCCTGCAGTAACCACAGTAATGGCTGACTATGATTCGCAGGGAAGAGTGATCAAACAAACAGATGCTTTAGGTCGTGTAACACTTAGCCATTATTGTCCGCTACAAGGGGATGCTGCTTGTCCGGCTGTTGCAAAAGGATGGTCTTTTGGTACATTAACTGAATCTACTACGTTATATCCTGCTCATACTAAAGCGAATATGACGCCTCTTTCACCGATAATAACACGGAATTATTATCGAAGAGAGATTAACCATAATGGAAAAGGTTATATCTCTGTACTGGATCATCAGATACAACAGGCAGGTAAACAACAGTTAACTACAACCCACTATTATTATGATAATCCTAAAGATCTATTAACTTATGGTTTATTAAAAAAGAGTATACTCACAGGGCAGCAGAATGGAGTAGAATCATCAGAATCTGTAAGCAAAGATTTTTATTATATAAAAAGCCCGGAGAGTTACACTAAAACCACGTATAGTACCATTGAATTGTCTAACAATAAACATCAAATGTCATCTTATGTCACCACGAGTTTGTTTACTAATCAGGTATTAAAAGTAGAAGATGCAGAAAAAAAAGACAGCAATCGTTATTACTATGATCAGTGGGACCGGCTAATAAAAACCGAGCGTGCTGCCAATACTCCTTTTGCTGCCAGTATTCATTATAATTATACGATATCTGAAAGTCTTAACCAGGTGCTGATTACAGCAGTAAATGGTTTGCAAAAAAAAGTTCGCTTTGATGGTGCCGGAAGAGTACTTACAAGTTTTGCTGAAGTGATAAACAAAGTCGGTAAACAGCAGCCAGATCATTGGTGGTCGGTAGAGAAAATTCATTACGATAAATATGGGCATATTGTACGACAAAAAAGTTATATCATCGATGCATTCGGACATGCTACGACCCTTAATGTCACTCAGAATTATGATGATACAGGCAGAGTGGTTCAGGTTCACAGTCCTGATGGTGTAACCACTGTCATACGTTATGATGATAGTAACTGGTGTGTGATCAGTTATCAGCAAAATGCACAGGATAAACATTCTATTATCTCAGTATCACGGGCTAATATTCTCAGTCAGCCGGTCAGACAATGGATATTACCTGCCTTCACAGGTGAGTTACCTCCTGTAAAATCACTCTGTCTCAATAGTAATAAACAACCTGAAGCGCAGGTTTCTGTAA
>JAPORK010000464.1 GCA_026710285.1 Endozoicomonadaceae bacterium
TAAAATCGAATAGTAAAACATTTTTTGTAAAAATACAAATTCAGATTAGTCATTTTTCTATAATGAAGAAAATATAATATTAAGAAATAAAAACAAATAATGAAAAATAATTCTTTCCTGGAATCGGTTATCTTCGGTAATAAAAAGTATTTAAGTTTAAAGGGCGTTGACAATTAAGCAAGCTATATCATTGAAGCTGCAATGTGTAGCATGGCAGTGCGTTTCCTACTGATTATAACATATACCTCAGGTATCATAATCATAACATATTACTCTCAACTACATTCTTATGAAAGAAGTTTTTAAAAAATGAACTTTTAATTGTTAACACTCTCTAATGATCAGTGCAGAACAAGCATAAAAATTTAGTTGCCTGTAGATAATTTCATGCATTAAATTCAGATATAACATAGATATAAACGTCTATAGATTCTTCTAATTATGATTAGTTGTGAAGCCATTTAATAATTGTTGTGAGTTCATATTAATTGCGAAAGCAATAGTTGTAATCTCATCTTTCTATAATAAAAATTAGTGAGACATTGTGACATGAGATCACTCAAAAAAATTTTATTTTTATCGTTTTTATTTTCAATAACAGGTAGTGTTTTTGGGCATATAACATCATATGTAACCAACAATACTGATAGTCCTTTTTTAGTGTACTGGACAGCTAGAGGATGTGGAGGTTTGCATGATGGGGTAACTCAGGTTTGCGAACATCAGGCAGTTAACCCTCATAAAACTATTCACCACACATTTAGCTCAACAAAAACAAATTTACAAGTAAAAATTAGTACTAAGTGTGTAAATAAAGGTAATCAATATTCAGCTGATCTTGTTGTTGAGTGCCCTTCAGGAAACTGGACTGTAAATGGTGGTAAATCTGCCCACTTCACATGCAACCTGCATGGTTCAGGTAGAGGGCATGTCAAAAATGTAGTTGTTAATGATTTTAATGGCGATCAAAAAGCAGTCGGAGATTGCAAACACTGGTAGATAATTAATACAAGGATATTGACAAATGATTATCTCTGAAATTTCTTGCTGCTGTAAAAAAACAGATGACTTAGATACTGTTGACAATTGAGTTTTCATACTTTCAATATATTCGCTTATAATCATTCGCTTGGAGACAATAATATAATCTATTTGGATGATAATAATGCCCCGGACGGTATTGCGTGATGATCAGTGGGAACGTGTTAAAAATCTTTTACCTGGAAAATTTCCTGAAGATGTATTATGGATTAATCGTACTGGTGCTCCATGGAGGGATCTGCCAAAAGAGTTTGGCTTATGGAATAGTGTATATAAGCCTTATAACAGATGGTCGAATAAATGTCTGTGGAATGATATTTTTCTGATCCTTTCAGGAGATACTGATTTTGAAAGTATAATGATAGATGGCATTATTGTGAGAGTGCGCTAACATGGAGCTGCTGCAAAAAAAACAAGAAGAAAATGCAGAGAGTTACTCGAGAGGCAGTTTAAGTACCAAAATTCATACAACTGTTGACGCATTAGATAATCCTGTTAAATTACTGATTATTGTGGGGCAAGCTTCAGAATATGGTCAGGTAAATACATTACCTGAAAATTTAAACGATCAGTATTTACTGGCAGACAAGTGGTATGATTCTGATAAGGTAATAGCGCTAGTAACTCAGGCTGGTGCTGAACCATTTATACCGCCCCGCAGCAATAGAAAAGAGCAGCGTATTTATGACAAACGTATTTATATCTTGTAGAGAAGTTATTTATAAAGCTTAAAAATTATCGTAGGACTCTGTATATGACAAAAATATACCCTAATAGTCGTATTTATAATGGGTGTAGAAAGTGGTTCTAATTTTTTCCATAGTATAACTAATGGTTTCCATGCTCTCTAACTAAAGGGCTTTAATAAAAAGTTTTGCAATTTGTCCAAACCATGCCTGAATAAGCTTCTTTCAAGACGTCCATGTTTTTTATTTTAATATGTTCTCCTTCATCAATACGCCACATACCTGTTCGATAAGCCTAACAAGCGATTATCGATAAAATCCCCATTAAACGGATGAGTTTTTTAAGATCCTTAATATGTGTACTTTCTATATCAAAACCACGAGACTTTAAATTCTGGAACAGAATTTCTATTTCCCACCTTTCTTTGTAGACAGAAATAGCGCAACAATGATTGGTTAGGATGACCATTACCATTAATTCTCCACTGGTAAGCAACAATGCGCATATAAAAAGGAATATTACGTTCAATCAACCAATGAAACCAATGTTTTCCAATAAACTCTCTGTCACCAATAACACCTTTAATT
>JAPORK010000006.1 GCA_026710285.1 Endozoicomonadaceae bacterium
TTATGCTGTTGGAACACCTTTTGCAGTCAGTCGTTATTATTCATATACCGTATCTCCCCTGCTCAACCAGATATTAATTACATCTCCAAACAACCTGCAACAAAAAACAATTTTTGACGGTGCAGGACGTATGCTGATGCACTTTAATCAGCTTATTGCCACAACAGGAAAACCTGTACCCGGCAGATGGTTTCCGGTGCACAAAATCAGCTATGATCACTATGGGCGTATTTTTGCAGAACACACTTATACAGTACAAAAACCTGATATAAAACATGAGTTTACAACCACGCAGGATTATGATGATTCCGGCAGAATAATCAGGACTCACCTACCAGATAACAGAGAAATGATAACAGCGTATGACGATGCCGATCGTTGTGTGGTTCATTATGAAAAAAGCAGTAGCGGAGAATATTCTGCTATCTCTGTAGTTCATGCCAATATATTGTATCAGCCAGTAATGAAGTTGCTTCTTCCGACTCCTCATAAACCACCTTATACAGCTTATTACTTGTGTCACTTATCTGCTGACATAATAAAAAATTGGAAAATTAAAGTATTTGCTACTGCTTATGATGCTTTTGGTCGTGAAGTAATGAGTATTGACCCTTTGGGACATGTTGTAAAAATGATCTATAATTCACTAGGTGCTGCAACTGATATTATCGATCCAAAAGGTAACAAAATACACAGTGTTTATGATTTATCAGGTCACCGTATTCAATCATGGGCATATCCTGTTACAGGTGGTCATTATCTTTTATCCGCAGCAGAATATAATAGTGCCGGTGAGTTGCTATGGAATACAGGAGAAGACGGTCGACGCTCAACATTTAACTATAATGAAAATGGTCAGTTGCTCAGTGCAACAAATCCGGCAGGTCATACAATTTATGTTCAATATAACAGATCAGGATTACCTGTAGCTAAATGGCTGGATGGAAAATTACAACTACAACTTCAATATGATCTGGTAACCAGATTAGTTAAAGAAAAAAAAGATATAACCGGTAAAACAACTTTTATATATGATGCTGATGGACTAATAAGACAATTAATTCATTTGGGTGACAATGGTTATTCTGACTATAAACTCAAATGGGAGTACGATATAAATCGACGTATTACTGCCTCTGTTGATATTGCAGGCAATCAAACCCGCATAGTTTATGATATGCATGGACGTGTAAAAAAAATTATTTATCATTCATTAACCAGTAAAGCTGAAACGGTTGCTACTTTAGTTTATGATGATTTCTCCCGCATTAAAATCTTATACTATGGAAGTGGAATGGATCGTTATCTTTCCTATGATGATTTTGGTCATCTCATGAAAATGAGAGACACACTATATAAATGCTGTTTATATAGTGAATCTTTCTATTATGATGCTAACGATAATATCACAACACTTATGCAAAAGACTGATCAGGTCAAATATGCCCGTTTAAATTATCATTATGATGCACTGAATAACTTAATGAGTATGACCTGTAAAGGCTCTGATGATCTGCATCTGTGCCCCAGAGATACTGATTTTTCAAATTCTAGTTTAATTCAGGCTCCTGTAATCACCCGACAGGATTATAATTTTACACCACTGAACCGCCTTGCCAGTGTCCGGGAAATATTACAGGATTTATCAACCAGAAAAACAGTGGATAAAGTAATGAATTATCATTACTCTGATCGCCGGACTCCATTACGTCTCCAGCTAATAGATACAACATGGAATCACCAGGAAGCAGTTTCTCATCATTTTTATTATGATTTCATGGGAAATATGACGACCGACGGAAAAGAAAACCACCTGCTCTACAATGCTTTTAATCAGATAGTACAGGTGATTAAAACAGACGGTCAGCGGAGTTATTATAGTTACGACAGTAGCGGTAAAACAGTAAAAACAGTGAGTGCAGAGGGTATCCGCTATCTCTTTTATCAGGGTAGTCAGCTAATTAATGAAAAGATTAACTCTCCGCAACAAAGTACACATCTTGTTGGTTATTTAGGCGCAGTTAAAACCATTGATGGTATTATTCAGCAATATAATGAAACCAGTTATAAAGGAGATGTAGTGGGTGTACTCAAAAAGATAAACAACACATCTCATCAATATCAATTAGATCAGCGTAATGTTTATAGTCCCTATGGTATGGTTTTTCATGATAAGACACCTTTCTTACATCTGCCTTTATATCAAAAAATACTATATGGCTTTGATGGTGAATTAACTGATCCTGCTACCGGATGGCAGTTTTTAGGTAACGGACACCGAACCTATAATCCGGTGATGCGTTACTTTATGAG
>JAPORK010000254.1 GCA_026710285.1 Endozoicomonadaceae bacterium
ACACACCACAACACCACGCAGCTCACCATGTTCACTCAGAATCTCTCAATTAACTTTAGCTTTTTCCTTCTGTGGATATTAATTCCGTAAACAGCTCTAACAAAACACCACTTCATCGTGCTGTTGAGCAAAACCAGTGGAAATGTGTTCAGATATTACGACAATTTGGTGCTGATGTTAATATCAAAGATGCTGTGAACTTTACTGCATTACATATAGCTGCTAACAGAGGATTCCCGACATGTATTAACGAATTAATACAATTTGACCGTATAGATGTTAATGCTGTAAATAACGATGAGAACACTCCTCTGCACATGGCTGCTCTTAAAGGATATACAGAATGTATCCAGGCATTATTACAATCTTCCTCTATCAATGTTAACGCTTTAAATGATCATAACAAAACAGCACTTCACAGTGCTGTTGACAGAAGATACCTGCAATGTGTTAAGATTTTAATAGCAGCAGGTACTAATCTTAGTATCCGCAGCATTTATGGCACTCCTGCTCTTTATGTTGCTGCTAAAAAGAAAGATAGCGAATGTTTTGCCTACATGCTGGCAAAGCTTGCAACCCCTTAAAAAAGGCTAATTTTTAAAGATAAATCGATTGTTATTAACCTTCACAGATGAAGAGCACCTGTGAAGTAATTTGGAAAAACTGCGTTGCTGTGAATAATTCAGTTATATCTGTTCAACTTCAGAATGCTGGATTTTAGTCTTTTATAATCTGTTCATAACAACACTTTATGAAAAGTCTGATCCAGCATGGTTATTAATGGAATGCTCAAGTCCTGGATCAGTTGATACTTCAGCTATATTAACTAAAAAATGTAAAAAAATAAAACACATTTAAAATAATTCAACTATCTTTTCTGGCTGTATGAATTTTAATAATAACAGGAAAAGCTAATAGCATTGAAGTTGTGTTTATGTTTACATATGTATTTCCAGCAAAAAAAGTTTTTATCAATTGCTTACATCTCTGTTTTAGCAATATGCTTCCCAATAAAACTAAAAAAACCTTAAGCTGGTGGTTGCTATTTTTACTATCAGCTTTCAGTATGTCTGCATTTGCTGGTGATCTGTTTGTTGCTGTTCAGCAACGCAATCTGGTTGCTATTAATCAGCTAATTAATGAAGGAGCAGATGTCAATATGCAAAATGAACATGGCAATACTCCTCTCCATGAAGCTATTTATAGTAATTTTACAAAAGGCGCCATATTGCTGATAGTTCCTGACTTTAAAATCTTTATTGCAGACAACAATGGCAGGAACGTTGTTCATGCCGCAATACTTAAAAATAATACTGTAATCCTTGAGCATTTGATACCTTTTATTAGCAATATAAATGCCGTTGACAAATGGGGTAATACAGCCCTGCATATCGCTGCCCGAGAAGGTTGTACATCATGTATAGAGCTGTTATTAAATAGTAAAAAAAGATCTTATGCTCCTGTCTCCCAGGGATACAATCCATTCTCTTTTGCATTGTTAACGAATGAAAATGAAGATGAAAGTGTTTTGACTACTGCTATTAATGTTAACCGTGAAAACATATTGGGTGACACTCCGTTACATCTGGCTGCCAGAGGAGGTCACTATGAATGTCTTTTAAAATTACTGCAAACTCAGGGTATTGATGTCAATCACACAAATAAGGATAAATATACTGCTCTTGATTATGCTGCCAAAGCAGAACATAAAAACTGCGTTGAGTTACTATTAACATTTTGTCCTAAACCGTCCGGCAAGCCAGACAAAAAGAATAATAATTTAATCCATAAAGCTGTCTTTGAAAACGATCTAAACAGTCTTCATTTTCTTTTAGAAGACAACAAATTTATAGATGTAAATATTCAGGATGAACACGGTTGCTCTCCGCTTTGGCATTCTGCAGCAAGGGGAAAACAGGCATGCCTTGATATGTGATTAACAGTTCCGAATATTGAGATCAATAGGGTAAACAACGCTAATATAAGCCCTATTTATGCAGCAGTTATGAATGGACATACTGGTTGCGTTAAAAAACTGTGTGCGGCTGGTGCCGATATTTTTTATATCAACACCGATAGTTTCTCCACTGCACTTCATAGAGCTGCTTATACAGGGAATGTCAACTGTGTTAATACTCTACTGGAAGCCTTGCCGGTCAATTGTATAAATATCAAAGATTGCAATGATGACACTGCTCTTCACCAGGCTGCTTACCAGGGACACACAGAATGTGTCAGGTCACTGTTGCAGTTTCCTTCTGTGGATATTAATGCCGTAAACAACTATAACAAAACACCACTTCACCGCGC
>JAPORK010000238.1 GCA_026710285.1 Endozoicomonadaceae bacterium
TTTATTAGCAAAGACTGAAAGGATAAAAAGCAGCAGTAATAGTGGTAATAGTAAATTCAGGATACTTTTAAACCGATCAGGAAATACATTGCTAAACCAGACAGATAATCTGTTAATAAATCTTTTTTTTGATGACCAAATAAACGCAAACAACATAAATACTACTCTAATATTACTCAATGTTCTGATGTGGTTACACGACATCTACAACTCCATGTACTTACTACACATTGTAAATTCTTAAACCTTAAATTTTTTGTTACTCTTTTATGTTCAACTGTTTAAAAATGTTAAATGATTCCAGAGCCATAAAACACTTTTAAACAAACTGTGTGAAATTTAATCATTAAAATAGAAAACTCATCCACATATGATAAAATTTTGTCATTTCTGTAATGAATCGCACCATAACCTTTTTCACACCATCATCAGGAGTTAACTGTTACTACACATTTTCTATAATGAAAAATAATACTGTTTTTTATTTTTTGGAGCCATAGCAATACTATGCAACAAGAAAAACTGGAAAACAGCGACTTTTTATCAATATTTAAAACCTGCTCAGATAGGAAGTCTTAAACCTATAAGTGTTTTTTTGCTGACCTTCTCTTCATCAAATAATATAGGAGAATGACCAAATTTATTTTTTAGTGTCCTATCAGCACCCTTTCTAATTAAGTAGCTAAAAACGTCTCTGTGTCCGTTACGACCAGCTCCATAAAGCGGAGTATTACCAAAATCATCCTGACAATTTATATCAATTAAGTGCTGACCGTTACGATCTTTGCAAGACTCTAAAAAATATCTAACTATTTCCACATATCCATTTATACAAGCAGAATAAAAAGCCTGAGCTCCCTGATTATCTTCGAGCAGGATATCAGCACCGGCACTTCTCAGTTTTTTAATACTTTCTAAATCTCCTATCGCAGCAGCTCTGTGAAGTGCAGTTCTACCTTTTATATCTTTTCTATTGATAAAATCAATGTCCAGTTTTTGCAATAATTGTTCAATAAACTCAGGCTTCTTTCCTACAGCAGCATGAAGAACAGTAGAACCACCTTCATTTCTAATGTGGACATCAGCATTTTTATTTAGTAATATTTTTACAGAGTGTTTACTCACTGTACTTGATTTAATGAGAGCATTATGAAGTGGAGTGTTACCATGCTTATCTTGTACATTAATATCAACACAACTGAATGTTAATAACAAACTGATGCAGCTTTTTTTATCCCTGGTAACAGCTTTGTTAAACGCAGTAAAACCAGACTTATTACAAAAATTAACACGCTCAGGCTTCATCACAGGTATTAATTTAGAGATGCATCTACGACTATTATCTACAGCATAATGAAGAGCAGTATTTTGATAATTATCGTCGATATTCGTATCAGCATTGGCATCTATTAATAGCTGAAGGCATTCCGGAAAGTTTGCGTAAACAGCATTGTGAACTGCAGTGTTACCAGAGACATCTGTAGCATTAATCTCAAGACCGGGAACTGTTAGCAGACATTTAATAAATTCTGTGTGCCCTGCAAGAGAACATTTATGAAGTGCTGTTTCTCTATTATTATTTCTGGCATTGACCTCATCAGGCGTCATGAACGGTAATCGTTGCCAGATATATTCTATATCCCCTATAGCAGCAGCTTTATGAAGCGCAGTATTACCCCACACATCTGTTTTAACAACGCTTTTATCAGTAATTGTACAATGTGATAAAGAAACAGCACACTGTAAGACCTCCGGATTAGTAGCATCTTCAGAGATATTTTGAGTATTGATATGAGCGCTCTGTGAATCTCTTTCTATACAAGCATCACCTCCATTAACAGTTGTCAAAGAGGATGGGCTATACTGAGAGTCATCTGCAATATTGATCTGTAGCTCTGTATTTGTTGATAATGCATCAGCATATATTTTATTTGGCTTTTTAATAGCAGAACAAAAAACATCGTCTTGTTTATTTTTTGTATTGGCAGGAATATCGTGTGTACTGCTTATACACAGATGCGAACTCTGTGAACTTTCTTTAAAATCAGCTTCATCTAAAATACTGCTCTTCCTGGAACAAACTTTCATTAACAATTCAACACAGTTTGTGTGTCCGGTTGCTACAGCACAATCAATCGGATTAAACTCATTATTATTTTTAGCATCTACATCAATATTTTTGGCTGTTAACAACCACGAGAGACACCCACAACATCCTCCTGTGGCAGCCAGATGTAGCGGAGTGTTACCATCGTTATTTTTGATATTGATATCAATATCTGCATGCTGCAAACAAACAACTTTATCAC
>JAPORK010000520.1 GCA_026710285.1 Endozoicomonadaceae bacterium
CTATCGTAGTTAACGATTTATTGTTTGTTATCTTTCATAACCTTTTTTAAATAAATCCAAACAATTATGATTAGCAAATTAACCAACCGATAATGCAAAAAACACATTAAAGACTACACACCTAAAGACTTGTTTTAATCTGATTTTTTTGTTTATGCAGACGAATGATAAATTTTCAGACGTAAATGATCTTGTTTGCCCAGATCTGTTTTTTTTGTTTTAACCTGGAAAGCTGATTTTATTAACAGGAGCTATTAAACATAATGATTATTGTAACAGGTGCTGCAGGCTTTATTGGTAGTAATTTAGTATGGGCGCTCAATCGTCAGGGATTGACTGATATTGTACTTGTGGATCAAATGGACTCAACGGACAAGTTCAAAAATTTGCATCATCTGCATTTTCGTAATTTAATTACACCGGATGATTTTTTAATATCGCTGGATAGCTATAATAGTGCCACTATCGTTTTTCATCAGGGCGCAATTACCGACACGACGTTAAGTGATGGCGCCAGAATGATGCAGCAAAACTATGATTATTCAAAACAGTTACTAAGCTGGTGCCAGCGAGATCATCGCCGTTTTATCTATGCTTCTTCTGCTGCTGTTTATGGTGACGGTAATAACGGATTTGCAATAGAACGACAGAGCGAAAACCCTTTAAATATTTATGGTTTTTCCAAGCTGATGTTTGACCGCTATATGGAACAACAACTCAGTCACGCACAGATTGTTGGTTTGCGTTATTTTAATGTTTACGGACCTCAGGAAAAACATAAAGGTCGCATGGCTTCGGTACCATGGCATTTGATGAATCAGGCACGCAACTCCAGCACAATGCGTCTGTTTGAAGGTAGTGAACACTTTAAGCGGGATTTTGTCCATGTTGATGATGTAATTAAAGTTAATCTGTTTTTCATGGATAATCCTCATCTGTCAGGTCTGTTTAATATAGGAACAGGAGAAGCCAGAACCTTTGCAGATATAGGAGAAATATTGTTAAAACTAATGCCTTTTTCATCTTTGCAAACTATTCCCTTTCCAAAAGATTTGAAAGGCAGGTATCAAAAATCTACTTGTGCTGATCTGTCTTTGTTATATGCAGCAGGCTATCATGAACCGTGGATTTCACCTGAAGATGGTATAGCTGACTACCATCACTACTTTATTAATCTCGGTGGTTATCGTCCGGTATTTTTTATATAAACAGGTATAGCTGAATTTGTTACACTAAAATAAATTACAGGACATTGTTTTTTTTGTGCATGCATTGAGGAGAAGAGATTGTATTTTTTTGTTGTTGCCATTCATCTTTGGTATAAGTATGCAAAGAAAGTGCATGAATAACATTCATTTCATCACAAAGTACTTTATAAACATTTTGATGGCGTTTTACCGGTCGTTGATTAATAAAGTCATCGCTTACAATAATCATAAAGAAATGGGTTTCTGCACAGGGTATGCTGCGATGTTTATGGCTTTCGTTATCTATCCGCAAGTATTCCGGCGCAAAAGCCTCTTTGATTTTATTTGAAATTTTGTCTTGCATATTCATAAATATTTAATACCAAGTCTTCTCTGACATTAACACGCTTTACAGTAGTAAGTAAATTGCTCCTGACTGTTGCAAGCAGATCAGATATTGTACAGAATTTTTAGTGACTGATAATAAAAAAATTTATCAAGCAATAACAATAACCCTTGTACTATCACTAAAAAGCAGATTAACATATTTTCAGAATTTTGCCACAGGATTTATTATTAATTCAGTTCTCTTATATCAATACTTCGGAAAGTTTTTAAAAATATACGATGTGTTAAACCGTAAGTTATTGATTTTTAACGATATTTTTGCAATGAGATGAAAAGTAAATCCTTTTAAAATCAACAACTTACAAAAACTGTTTGAAGTGTTGTGATATTAAAACTTAAATTATCTTAGTGATCTTTTGTTTAGGATCTGTTGCTGTTTTGTCTTTATGGCTCACTGAATCAAATGACAAAACATCAATAGACCCCGAAAGAGCAGATCAACTTGGATTGACCCATTGATTAAATAGTTCTGTGCTACATTTACCTTTAGTTGCTGCAATCACATTAACGCTGGTTCTGGAAGGAACAGGAAATTTAAGCAGTTTATGAGTAAGAGTTACTCCACGAACAAAACACCATGGCTCACCGGTATCTGACATACAGGTTGCTGCATTTTGTGGGTATTTTGAAAATATTCCATAAAAAAAAAAAAAAAGCTTACAATATCTTCCTCCAAACCACCAGTTGTTGCGAGAACCACTGAG
>JAPORK010000326.1 GCA_026710285.1 Endozoicomonadaceae bacterium
AACAGCATTAATTTACAATTTCACCTATAGTGAATTTTTAAAACTGTCCGAAGTATTGAATATTGAGAATGTTAGCTAAAAAGCTTATATCAGAGACATTTTTTATAGTAATTAAAGAATTATTATTTTTCGATATTGATTTACCTCATTCAGGATAAAATTCGGAGTGACAGGAGTAATAATAGTGAAAAACAAAAGACTTATATTTTTAATTTTTGGGCTAGAAGGAGGAGGTGTTGAGCGAATGTGCGTAAATATAGCCAATGCTTTAGCCGAAAAAGGATGGGATATTACACTTGTAGTGCAAACACTTGAGAATGCAGTATATTTAGAAAGTTTATCTGATAAGGTTGAACTTGTGAATTTAAAGTGCAAAAGAAGTCTATATGCGATATTTCCGATATTAAAATTTTTGGTTGCACACAAACACTCTTCTGTTGTTTTACATGAACATCTATTGACAACATTGGTAGTGATACTGAGGCTTTTATTTAAATTAAAAATAAAAATTTTCACAATAAATAATTGTAATTTATCCATGATGAGAAAGGATACCAAAAATTCACAGAAAAAATGGTTTAAGAATTTTTTGATTAATCAGTTTTATTTTTATGCTGATAAAATTATTAATGTTTCTTATGGTGTACAAAAAGATCTTATTAAACTATATCCTGGTATAGAAAATAAATGTAGTGTTATATATAATACTGTATATGGTGAAATTGAAAGAATCGCACAAAACACTAAAAAAACAGATAAAGAAAAATATATTTTATATGCAGGAAGACTGGAACAAGAAAAATCTATTCATTATGCAATAGAAGCATTTGCTTTAGCCAGACCATTTTTAAAAGGAAATTATTATTTAAAAATTGTAGGTCAGGGTAGTTTAGAAAAAGAGCTTAAAAATTTAGTAAAATGTTTAAAAATAGAACAGCACGTTTTATTTGAAGGGTTTCAAAAAAATATTACTTCCTATTATTTAAAAGCAAAAGCTACACTTCTTTCTTCTACTTATGAAGGGTTTGGTAATGTCTTAATTGAATCCATTATGCTTGGAACACCTATAATTTCTTTCGATTGCCCCAGTGGACCTGATGAAATAATTAATGATCTGAATGGAAAACTAGTTAAATTTGGTGATGTTAAAGGATTATCCAGAGCGATAATTGATGTTTGTAATTCAGAATATGATATTGAATCTGTTCAGTCAACAGCTCATCGATACAGATCTGATAAAATTGTAAAAGAATATGAACAGCTCCTGAATAGCTTATAAACTGACATGTTTGTATCATTTTTTTAATGATACTTGAAAGAATACAAAAGCTATATTTATTTGTTTGCATAAAGTCAGTGTTCAATATTTTCTGATAACTGATATTTACATTGAGGAAGATTAACATGTCAGATAAAAAATCTTTTTTCAGTAATTACTCCTGTTTTTAATGGTGCCAATACAATAAAAGAAAGGGTGTACGCTTCATTACTAAAACAAAGTTTTCAGGATTTTGAGTGGATAATTGTTGATGATGGTTCTACTGATGATACATTGCAGATTATTAAAGAAATCGTATATTTAGCACCTTTTAATATTAAAATTAAACATATTAAACATGGTCATAAGAAAATTGCATTATATCACGGACTGCATCTGGCAGCAGGTTTTATGACTGTTGTAGCAGATGCTGATGACTGGATCAAACCAAACGCTTTGGATGCATTCTATAACACCTGGAAACAGTATGGGGATGTAAATTCATTTGTAGGAATTTGGGGGCTTTATATCGATCAACACCAAAATCTTGTTGGTAATAAATTCTCCGAATCTCCCATGATATGTAATTATTTAGAAATGGTGTGTAAATACAAAATAAAAGGCGATAAATATGCATGTTATTTAACAAATGATTTTGTAAAGCTGTATCCTGATTATTCTAATATTAGGGGACATATTCCGGAAGGTGTTTACCACCGAAAACTTGCCAGGAAAAAAATAATCTTTATCAATGATGTTTTGGGTATCTATGACACCAGCACACCGGGTAGTATCATGAAAGAAGGTCTTGGAAAAAATGGAGAAAATGCTGAAGGAATCTGCTTTGAGGCTATGGATTTACTTAACAATTATATCTCTTATTTTAAATATGCTCCCGTTATGTATCTTTTTGCTGCTGCCCGTCTCAATAAATATCTTAAATATTCTCAAACTAAAAAATTTAAAATTTGTGGCTTTATTGCCAGAATTTTATATTTTTGTACATTACCATGCAGGTTTTTATACTATAAGCAAAAAT
>JAPORK010000177.1 GCA_026710285.1 Endozoicomonadaceae bacterium
TTAGAAAAAATAATAATCAACAATATAGCTTTCAGCAACGTAATGTTTATAGTCCTTATGGTATGGTGTGGCACAAAACGACGAAGCATCTTCCTCTGTATCAGCAAACGCTACATGAGTTTGATGGTGAGCGAACAGATCCTACCACAGGATGGCAATTCTTAGGCAATGGTAACCGGACGTATAATCCGAATCAGCGTTATTTCCTAAGTGAAGATCCGGCAGGTGGTGGCTATGCTTTTGGAAGTAACAACCCAATAATGAATACTGATCCTTCCGGTAATAGCCCCAGGTGGTTGGGAACAGTTTTTAAATGGGCAGGCTATGTGAGTACAATGGGTTTAAGTGCATTACACCAACGCTGGGCTAATATTACAGCAGCAGTTATACAGGCAGGATGCACCGTTGCCACACTTGGATTTGCTGTTGCAGGTGCAGGACCGGCTGCTCTGGCAAGCGTTGTGGCAGGTACAGCTGTCATTGGTAGTATTCCTGTTGTAGCAGCGGCAATACCTGCAAATAAAGGGCTTAATGTTGCAGGTAATATTATCGGCATAACAGAAATGGCAGTTTCAATTGCAGCCGGGTTCAGTGGTTTATTGCCTTTTGCTATTGAAGGTGAAGCTGAAGATGCAGAAAAAATTCCGATGTTTACTATCCCTAAGATGTTTCGAGCGGGACGAGCTGAAGATGGTCTTTTAATAATGGATACTGGTAGTTCTGAATCAACCGCTGAAGTTTTTATGACAGTGTCATCTATTCATGTTGATATAGTAACACTTAGAGATCCCTGTTCTTGTTATAATTCATATACAAAAACGTTAAAATTTAATAGCATGAAAGATGTTGCTGAAACATGGGATTTATTACGCAACGCAAAATTTAATTACAATATAGGCTGTGATAGCGGTGCTATTTTGCTGGCACATATGATAACCGGAGAAGATCTTTATGTAGGTGATCTGGGTGAATTTTTATCTGTACGGGAAAAATATATTGATTATAGTGGACCGGTTTCATCAAAACACCCTTATATTAAGGCTTTATCTAAAGTATTAGATAAAACATTTAGTTCCGTATATAGTGTTTCAAACTACCACATTGGTCATCTTATATTGGCTTTTTCTCTTTCCAAATATTTGTTGGTTCAGGGTTACGACCACATGGCCATATTAGAAAGAGGAGGTCGTGATATAGATAGTTCCTATTTGTTTACCGTTTATCAGTTCTATGCTAAAGGCAAACAAATGGAGAAGATTGTGGTTGGTGAACAATTTCTCTGCGAGATATTTCCTCATCCTGGATATGAAAACTTCAATTTCATTGGTTATGCAAGTTTAAAATGAAAAATGTACTTAAAATGAACAAAAATATTTTCACTTGTTGGTTGGATTAGTTGATCCTGAAAAATAGCTTTCTGCTATTGTCGATGAGGTGAACATGGGTTGCAGAGATAAAATGAGGAATGAGCAATCAAAACCAGTTATAGCAGTAGCTATCTAAAAAAGTTATGTGGTTTATTCTGAAAGTTATCTGTTTCAATATTATGAAGACACAATTATTTTTACTATGTAAAGAATATTTACACAAATTAAAAGATAAGGAAGCAACTTTTAGAGCATAATCATTTAAGTTGATAATTAAAGGGTATCTGTTCTTTATAAATAATGAATATTGATACCTGTATAGCAGTTATCCAATTTATGTATTTATATTTTTTCTGGTGGAGCTATGTTTATTTTAAACCAAAATATCTAATTTGATATAAATTATTATCTTTTTTGTATTTCTTTAAAATAGTCACTAATTGATATAAAAATGTTAATTCAACATAAAAGACAGTGCTTTTTATTAATATTAATTTATGAAATATTATTATATTATACAGAGAATTTATCTTGTGCAGTACCTGATATACAAAGAAACAACTTAAATTATAAATATATTAGTCGTTTTCATCATTTAGGTTATATTACAAAAAAAACGACAAAAAATGATTATTATAAGTCTTTATTAAATAAAGAAAAAAAACAATCACTCAATTCTCCGGGGGCTGGTGAACAACCACCATGGTCAAACGCATTTAATTTTAAAAAGGTTTGGGGAACCACTGTTGATCCGCGTACTGGTATTCTCAGTACTTATGTAAAAGCAGGAAGTATGCTTAGCAATTTAGGACATGGTCCTGATATTAACTTGGAAGTTAACTATAGTAGTAGTGCTTCAGCAAATCCGGATGGACTGGGAAGAGGCTGGAGCTGGAATCTAACCCATTTCAATCCGGTTACA
>JAPORK010000381.1 GCA_026710285.1 Endozoicomonadaceae bacterium
TAGAACACGAAGAGGAAAATGGGGAGTGATGAAAACACCAAAGATGTCAGCAAGAGTCATGCCAGATTTTAGCTGTTTAACCTCTTTTTCAGTAAAAACATTTCCCTGCTGTATATCCATTTTATATAAGCCGGGAAAACTGAGAAAGTTGCTGTTGCCGCATTCTGTTAGCATAGAAACAAGGATGCACAGAGGTAAAATATATATTAGCTGTTTCATGGTTTCAATACAATTTTATCAGTGTAAACATAGAACTTTATAAGTATTTTATTGCAATTTACAAGTTTTATTTTTAAATATAAATTGCTGTCAGCACTGTTTTCTTACGCAGGCTGTGCCTGAAACTACAACGCATATTGTCTTTCACTACTCAATATTACAGATTTTAATTGCATTGCGGATTTACTTTTGGTAATTTACTCCGACGGAATGCAGATCTGCTGTCAGTTAATGAGTTCAGGATATACAAATGCTGGCAGTGTTCCCCTTCCTGTTATGTAACACAGTACTGTAAATTAAAGCTGAGTTGAAAAAAGAGTTGCGTTGGTATTAGAGCAATAGGGTGAAAACCCCGGTTATAACTATTCGTAACAATTATCTTCTCATGTGTACAATTCAAATTCATTGCAAGGTATTTTTCCAGGTTTTCCAGAAATACTCAACAGACAATGTGTATAGATCAAATTTAATGGTCATCTGTGTTTTTTAAATTTTCAGTCAGAGGTTAAAAAATATGCCAGTTAGTGCACAACACGGTAGACAAAATACCTTATATACAAGGTTTTGTAACCAAACTCAGCGACAGCAAAACAAACATCAAAACAGGCGTGATGTTAAGAGTCTTCGTCGTGTAGCCAGAAATAGTACAAATGAATTAACTGGTACAAAAGTAGGTGCAGCTCTCTTATTTTCCGCTATTCTCACAGGTGCTGCTGTTTCTGCTGTAGCAAAAACTGTGAAAGAAAAACAGCCTGAAGTTAAAGGGAAAATTACAGCTACATCAGAGGCGCTGGTCAAACCTCAGGATGATTATCAGAGCTCTTATTTTCAGGAAGAAGAGACCTATTTTGACAATCATTTGATCAAACAGTATGATCCCAAAGGAGAAGAGTTTGTCAAATATCTGTTGGAGAAAAACATAATTGACGCAGAGGGCAATAATGGGTACCAACGGGCATTAATACGTAATATTGGAGTGATTAATCCTCCATCACGTGAGGTGCCTGTACACAGAGATATTAATGGCAGAACTGCAAATGTCATGCATGCTGTTATGAAACCAAACGATAAATTAGATTTTCAATGGACAGAATGTAGAGAATCTGATATTCAAAAGGTACCCGCTCTTGCTTACATGGCAATGACTAACAGTGATAACTTTAAGGATGTTATTAAACGTTGTGGAAAGAAGCAATTAGTGAAGTTTAAGAAAAAATACTTCACGTACAAAAAGATGATACCGGACATTATTAAGAGTCTTATGTACACTGACAGAGCCTGCAACAGTAACAATCATCAGTTGTTTGATCACGTAAAAGGAATAAGAGCACATTTCCCTGTGGAAGATAAGCTCACTCAATATCTTCTGAGAACAGGTATCAAAATGATGCCAACCAGGGGAGGACTCGCTACTAACTTTGTCAAAGTAAATGGGTACTATCAGTTTGATGACCGCTATATTAAAAAAGACTGGCTGAGTATTGTAGACACCCGGGAAAATGCAAGGAAAGTGAAAAAAATGTGTAGCACAAGACCAGATATGGCAAAAAAATTAGCTATTCCTGATAATTTAGATCTCATAAAAGCTTTAGCTGATTTAGCTATACGCGATTTATCTGAAGAAGATAAACAGACTTGTATATATAGAAACGTAGAAGAAAATTATAAAATATTATGTGAATATATTGAAAAACAACAAAACGAATCACTACGTCACAGGGATGAGCTATAAATAACGATCGTCATTTCTGGTTTATACAAAAGGTGGTGTAATCAGAATTCCCGGTTAAACAAATTGTTTTAGTTAACAGAGGGTTGCACCACCATTGCTACTAATATCAGAGTAGTTACCAGGCGCGCCGTAAAACCTGTCTCTTAGTCACATTTTTCAGGCTCAGTCTTTTACTCTGGCATGTTTGTTTCTTGCTGAATATACCAACCTTTGCCGGTTTGCCGGACGCACCGTGGGCTGAGCCTGTCGAAGCCTGGGAGAAATTAAAACCTGAGTGTCTCCATCCAGGCTTCGACAAGCTCAGCCAGCGGATAGGGTAGTATTGATGAAATTGT
>JAPORK010000379.1 GCA_026710285.1 Endozoicomonadaceae bacterium
CCTTGCATAAAGATCTTGCATGAACTGGATTACTTATATCAAAATCAGCACCTTTGCTAATCAAAAGCTTTATAATATCAATAAAATCTTTTTCCACCCAAAGCAAACAACAGGTTAAAGCTGTATGACCGCTTGAATTTTGTCTATTTACATCTGCTCCCTCTGCAATCAGATATTTCGCAGTTTCTGCACGATCGTGAGATATTGCATATATCAGAGGCGTACACTCACTAACATTTTGTGTATTTACATTAGCACCACGCTCAACAAGAAGAGTGACAATTTGCAGAGAACCTTGCTCCGCTGCTAAGATTAAAGGTGCTTCATAAAAAGCTCTTGATCGAAAATTTATATCAGCACCAGAGTTAATTAGATAAATTACAGTCTCGACATGTTCTTGTGATATTGCATATGCTAAAGGTGTACAGCCATCAATATTTTCCTCATTTATATTAGCTTTATGGTCAAGAAGGAGTGTCACAGTTTCTATATGTCCCTGAAGTGCTGCAAACATTAAAGCTGTAGAACCGTCACCATTTTTTGCATTTACATCAGCACCTTTTTTGATAAAGTTTTCTGCAAGACGGGTATGTCCATACCTTGCAAGCCACGTGAGGGGCGTCTTCGGGCATACGCAACCACAATTACCAGGCAATTCAATTTGATCATTAATACCTATATTTTCATTCTGCATTAACTGTTCAATCATTTTTTCATTACCTGTTTTTAAGGCTTCAACTAAGTCTTGATGATTAGCTGCACAAACATTTGAATAGCAAAATAGCAATAAAAGAAAAAAAGAGCAGGATAACTTATTGATTGTCTTGCCGGATCTAAAGAAGAGGTCAGTCACTCTCAAATGATAAGCCACAAATTCTCTTATACAAAATAAACGACAAATATTAATAATAAGCATTGGTTTTACGAATAATTGCATCTGTATGTCTTTTCTTTTATCTATTGATTTAAAGATTTATAAACTATTTTTAAAAATGGTTTCAGAGTATTATTGATTGTAAGGCTGAGAAGAGTAGCTATTGTTATTCAACATGTAAAGGAACAGATAAAATATCTTTTTAATAAACTGTATAGCTTTTGAGTGAGGTTATATCATAAACTGATTGTCAGGAGCGTATATGTAAATTATTAGTATTAATTCAGTCATCGTTCAGTTATCTTCAATGGATAACTGCTGTAATGATTCGACAGGATTTTCCTGAACAGGTAGTGAATTTAATCCATTCAACTTATTTAAAAAACATTCCAGATGAATACGGCACGGCAATGGTAAATACTGTCTTTTTTCAATGCTGTTAATAAGTTGATTGGTTATAAATCGGTTAAGTTTATTAATGTTGTAGCTTTTTTGTATTATGTATTTTACAGCATCCTGAAGTGGAGAGCCTGATATGAATGTTGCTTCCAGTGCAGACAGATCTTCAATTATAATACTTTCATCAATTTTGCCATCTATTTTTTGCTGAAATAAAAAACTTCTTTTCCCTGAAGTAAATGTTTTTACAACAAAGTTATTAAGCTCATTTGGTTCTACAAAATCCAACAATAGTGCAAGGATATCAAATCGACAGTGTGGTTCCTGAAGTTTTGTGCAGAATCTTTTAAATGCCCGGTATAAAGCTTTTGCATGAACCGGATTGCTTATATTAAAACCAGCACCTTTGCTAATCAGAAGCTTTATAATATGAATAAAATCTTTTTCCCCGTGGACCATACAACGGGTTAAAGCTGTCCGACCTCTAAAATCTTCTATATTTACATCTGCTCCCACTGTAATCAGATATTTTGCAATTTCTGCATGATCTTTAAATATTGCATACATCAAAGACGTATACTCATGAGTACTTTGTGCATTTACATCAGCACCATGCTCAACAAAGAGAGTTACAATCTGTGTGCACCCCATCTCTGCTGCATACATTAAAGGTGTTTTATGGCAATCTCCTCCTTGCACATTTACGTCAGCTCCATGATTTATCAGACAGATTACAGTTTTGATACACCCTGTACATATTGCATACATCAAAGGTGTATAATTCGTATTATTGTATGCATTTACATCAGCACCGCGCTCAACAAGAAGAGTAACAATTTGCAGAAAACTTTTTTTCACTGCTAAAATTAAAGGTGTAGAGCTCTTTGTATTTTCCTCATTGATATTAGCTTTATGTTCAAGAAGGAGTCTCACAGTTTCTGCATGTCCCTGAACTACTGCAAACATTAAAGCTGTAGAACCGTCACTATTTTTTGCATTTACATCAGCACC
>JAPORK010000428.1 GCA_026710285.1 Endozoicomonadaceae bacterium
CCAGCCTGGTGCGGATGAAAGCAGATCCAGCATTTCCTGTGCATAAGGTTCCCAGTCTGTTGCCAAATGCAAAATACCACCAGGCTCCAGCCGTGAGTGTATCAGGGAGATAAAATCTGCTTTAACTAAACGCCTTTTATTGTGTCTTTTTTTGTGCCACGGATCCGGAAAATAGATCTGTACTCTGTGCAAACTATCTTGCGGAACCGCTTGATTTAATACATCTATTGCATCATCACAAAAAACGCGTATATTGGTTAGTTCCGCTTTATCGGCATTATGTAACAGACAACCTACCCCGGGCTTATGTATTTCCACACCGATGAAATTTTTTTCAGGTTCTGTTTGGGCCATTTCAACCAATGAATGCCCCATACCAAAACCAATTTCCAGCACCAATGGTGCTTTACGTGCAAAACACGCTGCCAGAACGGAGGAGTCCTGATTACATTGTAACCCCCAATCTGACCATTTTTCGTCCCAGCCTCTTTTTTGTGCAGCTGTCATTCTGCCTGAACGCCGGACAAAACTTTTGATAAGTCGCAGCTGATCAGGTGCCTTTACCTGATTATTTGGATCAATCTTAACCTGTTCTAACATAAATCTTCACTAAAAAAATACCGTAATAAACTTCAGGTAATATTACCCGCTCCATGATGTAACAAAATCATCTGCTGATAAGGGAGGTACCGGATTTGCAGATTTCGCTGGTGTCCCCAGATAAATAAATCCCATTAGTTTTTCATTATTATGCAGATGAAGTGCTTTGGCAGTACGCTGGTCAAAACAGTGTGCGCCGGTTCTCCAGTAAGCACCAACACCTAAATGAAAGGCTGCGGTGATAAGTCCGTAACCGGCAGCACCCGTGGATAAAATTTGCTCTACTTCAGGTACCATCGCATGCTCTTTATAATGAAGTACCAAGGCAACAAGTAACGGTGCACGCAGCGGTAAATTACGTGTGCGTTGTATAGATGACTCAGGTAAATCCGGATTATCCTGCATAGCGATATTCGCAAAAACATCTCCCAGTTTTTTGCGTGCATCATTGGCTATTACAATAAAACGCCAAGGGTGCAGACGGGCATGATCAGGTGCTCTCAATGCTGCTTTAAACATAATATCCAGCTGTTCTTGTGTAGGAGCAGGCTCTGTAAGGACCGGAGAAGAATGTCGTTCAGTGAGTGTTTTCAGTAATTCCACAGATTATTCCTTACGTTAACAGAAGAAACATATTATACACAGTTATTTGTATTAAACGATCAGATTAAAAAATTTACAGTGGTTCAGCTCGTTTTCATCATTACCGAAATACCATCACCCACCGGTAGCAATACAGAAGTAACACTGCGATCTGCATGAATTAGCGCTGCTAACTCTCTGACTGCGGTGGTTTCGGTTGAATCATCATGCAAATTAAGCACACGCTGCCCCAAAAACATATTATCAATCACAATCAAGCCTTTTGAGCGTATGAGCTGCAGGGCTAAATGGTAATAAGCAATATTATTACTTTTATCTGCATCGATGTAAATAAGATCAAAAAGACCTGCCTGACCTTCATCAATAAAACGCTGTAATGTATCAAGCGCCGGGGCTATTACCGGAATAATTTTATGATTTACCTGCGCTTCCTGCCAGAAAGGCTTGCCGATCTGCATCCATTCTTCAGAAATATCACAGGCAAAGATTTCACCTGTATCCGGTAACGCTTCTGCCATACGCAGGGTAGAATAACCGGAATAGACACCTATTTCAATAACTCTTTTTGCTGCGATTAATTGAAGGAGTAAAACCAGCAGCTGCGTTTGTTCAGGAGAACTCATCATGCGCATCATTTCATGTTGTTCTGTGGCATGCCGCAATTTTTGTGCGTGCGATGATTCACTGGTGCCTCTTTCCAGAATGTACTGGTGGAGTGACGCTGAAATACTTGCTGTTTGACCCATAAAGACTCCCCGCTTTTTGTCTTATGTTTAAATAATGAAAAAAATTTAGCATAAATAGCAGATAATGGCTGGTCAACCATTAGAAAAATACTTTACACAACAGAGTTATGTTCGAATGTAGTAACGCCTATGTCAGTATAATACATATTATTTTTAATTCATCAATTTTGCGCAAGAGATCTCTTCCTTCAGGGCTGCCTCTTAGTCACATTTTTTAAACTTTGATTTTTACAGCATCCTGAAGTGGAGAGCTTGATATAAATGCTGTTTTCAGTGCAGACAGATCTTCAATTAAAATATCCTCATTAATTTTGTCATCTATTTTTTGCTGA
>JAPORK010000386.1 GCA_026710285.1 Endozoicomonadaceae bacterium
TAAAAGTATAATGTTGATGAATAATCACCAGTTATCATCACTAGTAACAGGGTGGTAATGAATATCTGTTGTACGCCCGTATGCGTCTGTATGTTGTGTTATCCTTCTATGGTTATCACAAGTCTTTGTTTTAATATCTGTTGCTGCAGAATCTGTATTATCTCCCCAGGTTCAGGTAATAATTTTTAGTAACCGACTGTAGTAGATGGTAAATCTTTGAAGCTGGTGTGAGCACAATTATTTGACTATAAGCAATTAATTCGGTGAATAAAATAAATAATATTATTAATATTTTCTTAGATTTAAACTTCATTATTGTTGACCTGTAGAAGGAGTAGGTGATTTCACAATTTGATCAAATTCTACTGATTCTTTTTGCAGATGAGCAAGGAAGAATTGTTGAGATTATCAAAGCATTGAGCACTATATGCTTTATACGACAAATGTTAACAGCATTATTTTAGCTGAAAGAGTGGATAAATTATTTTGTTCGGTTGCAGCACCGAGTATGTAATCAACAAAGCGCACAAATTATAATCGGTAATATCTGTTGATCATAAACCCTCCCTCCCGGTTCCTGAAGGCTCTCAAAATAGAGTAAGGAGTGCCCTGTATTTCTTTTATTGTACTAAGATGATTTATCATTTCATAGGATTCTAAACTAACAGTATCGGTAATATCAGAAAAGTTACCACTGACCCATCTTAACAAACTCACATTATGATTTCCCTGCAGTACAAACAGATCTCCCTGACCAGAAAATATTGTACCCAGCTCTTCTTCTGTAATTGGACCGGATAGCAGTCCGGATTCCTGACTTAAGGGTGTAAACAGCTCAGTTAGTAGTGATTGAGGTTCAATATCAGACAAGCCATTTACAAGTATAGTGTTACTAAATAATCTTTGCATTACTGACAAATTGAGCTGTCTCGCTGTTCTTCTTGCTGCAATGAGAGCAACACCTGCCGCCCTGGTAGTTGAATTGTATCCATATAAAAAATCAATCTGGCCCAACCTTTGAGTTAATTCATGATCATCTCTTATTGCTAACCAGTCCAGACCTTCCCTTCTTTCCAGTGCCGGAGCAATCCAGCTTCGAAATAAATTTGCATCCCTTTCTTCTTCTGTAATTACTGTGTTTGCTGCCCTACTCAATGTCCTCAGTTCAATCTGACCTTCGTCAAAAGCTTCAAGTACAGTATAGATTTCCGCCGTTGCACAAAATGTAGCAAAGGCACTATACCCTAAAGAAGCTATAGTCTCAGCAGCAAATACAACCATCTGTACGGCACCTGCAACAGAAGCTGCAATATTAAGTGGTTTATTAGCCGGTTCAGCTCCCGCAGTAGTAGAAAGACAATAGGGAATAATACCTGCTACTACACCAGGTAATGTCACAACAGCAGATCCAAAAGACGACAATATCATAAGCGCTGATGCAGCAGCAGAACCGACAACCTTTAACCATCGGGAAGAACTTGTCTTTGCTCCAAAAGAACTAATATACCCCATATATTTGAAAACATTATCCAGCCATTTTGGCATATCTCCATCAGGATCTGTCTTCATAATCGGATTATTACTGCCAAAAGCATAGCCATCACCTGCCGGATCTTCGCTGACAAAATTACGTAGCTTTGGATTATACGTTCGATGTCCTGCACCAAGAAATTGCCATCCGGTAAGAAAATCTGTACGCTCACCATCAAACCCTGTTAAGTTATATTGATACAGTGGAACAGCAGCAGGTTTACTATTCCAGCGCATACCATAGGGACTATAAACAGTACGCTGACTAAGTTGATAACCATCAGAACTATTTGATTTTTTTGTTAATATACCGGTAACATCTTTTTTATAGTTGCTTTCATAGTATTGATAAATAACACCATCAATCGCTTTAGCTGCGCTATGATAGCCAATGATGTGTGTTTTTTGTTCTAGGCTGTCAATTTGTTCATTAATCAGTTGATTACCACTATAAAAAAGATAATGTATTCCTGAGCTATTTTTATCGGAAACTTCTTTAC
Source organism: Endozoicomonadaceae bacterium (assembly GCA_026710285.1). Taxonomy (GTDB): domain Bacteria; phylum Pseudomonadota; class Gammaproteobacteria; order Pseudomonadales; family Endozoicomonadaceae; genus JAPORK01. Next base: position 2,031 of record JAPORK010000386.1, read on the forward strand.
CATTGCCATTATAAGTATAAATGCCCTGTTGTCCGTCTGTCTTAACAACATGTGTGATTTGGTTAAAGGGATTATAGGTAATATGATTACCTTCCCCGTCTGTTATCATATTACCTGCAATATCATAACTAAATTTATGTGAGATAGCTGTCTTATTATTCCACTGCGTACTTATTTGTTGCAGACGTAAGGGAGCATTTTTATCACTATACTCATGAGTAACTATTTTATCTAATGTTT
>JAPORK010000228.1 GCA_026710285.1 Endozoicomonadaceae bacterium
TGTTTTATTGTTTTATTGTTTTATTGTTTTATTGTTTTATTGTTTTATTGTTTTATTGTTTTATTGTTTTATTGTTTTATTGTTTTATTGTTTTACAGTTTCATGGTTTTGTGATTTAATAGCATTAAGCTCACAAATAAAAAAACAGGCTTTTATATTTCCATATTAGGTTTTTTAATTCAACACTGTGGACAGCTTTTGTAATTCATTTATTTTAAACGGATTTGTTTTTTTATTTTACTGTAAACAATATCTGTGAAAATAAACTTAACCCATAGTAGATTTTTAAAAACTGTTCGAATTATTGAATTAAAAGACAATTGATATTAGCAAATATAAAAGAAAATCTGATTTGCGCCTTTAATAATATATCAGTTTTCCTTATTATATTAACTAAAGGTGAAAAATCAAACAGACAAAAAAAGTATAAATCTATTTTGTAATTAATTAAGACCGAGGTGAATATAAAAGACGAAATAACCAATGGAGAAAACCTAATGAATACCAAAATAGAAACTTTTCTGACTTATATGCTAGTGCTTTTTTTGACAATAGCATTTGAATCTTATTTAAGAGCAGCTGTAAAAAATCACGGATTAGATCTGACTTTTGAGGGTAGTATTGAAAAACAAGAAACAAGAGATAGCGCAATTAGTATTAAGGATGAAAATGATATGGAGATATCCGCTTTAGAAACAAAAAATATGAACACATATAATCGAGGTGACGATCTTATCATGGATCCGCAACCTCTAAAGGTTAAGGTTACAATTTCAAGTGGTTCGGTGCAACAAGGTGGATTAACAGTAGAGGTTAAAGAATTTATGCTTACTACTACGGCCATAAAAGGCGATAACCTACCTCAAAATCTACTTAAAACTGCACAGTTCGCAAAGTGGAAATTCGGGGTAAAATCCAAGAGCGGGAGTGAGCAGACATTGCCTTTAACTACTCAAGGATCTGGTAACAAAAATAAAAGTGCGAAGTTAGAGCCAGACTCAAACAACGGTTTAGTATACACCGTGTCACTGCATCCGATGTTAGAAATCCCAAGAAACAATATAAAAGCAAATGGAGGAAACGTACAGGGTGTTGTAAAAATGAATTTTGCAGCAGATATACAATAATAAATTTTTTAGTCAGTTTGTAGGAGCAATACTCAGATCAGTTTTTGTAAGCTGTTAATATCAACACTTCGGATAGTTTTCATAACCTATTGATTCTAAAAGGATTTTATTTTTACCTCGCTGAAAAAATATCCTTGTGAATCAATGGCTTATAGTTTTATCCATAGTAGATTTTTAAAAACTGTCCGAAGTATTGAATATCAAAAGGATTTGTTTTCATTTCGCTGCAAAAAACATCTCTGAAAATCAATACCTTACAATCTAATCCATAGTAGATTTTTAAAAAAACATCTGCAGTATTGTAGGGTAGAAGTAGCCACTAAACAGAGTTTTGCTGTTAAATTTTTAAGAGAGTAGTGCCATGTTATGTCGTTTATTTTTTACTATTGCGATAATTATATTTTCTCTAAATGCATATACCATTAGTATTGATAAAATGATTGCATTTGCAGGCGATAAAATCACTGTAAAAAATGACTCTGATTTTGCAGTATTTATCAAGGTTAATTTGTCTGAGCTGAATCTGAAAACAGGCGTGGAAACTCCACTGAATAAAATGGTTTTTACAAAGTGGCCGGTCTATGCAGATAGATATTCTTTTGTTATCGACCCTAAATCCAGTGAACAATTAAATTTAACACCTATTGATTCTGAACTGGGTAAACAGACACAGAATGATCGTATTGTGGGCGTCAGCTTTGTTCCGGAATCTTACAAAGACGACGATAAGAAAAGCCGATACAAGTTATCTATGCTAATAGGATTTAAAACGTGGTACATTATCCCTAATCAAAAAAAGACAGTAGAGGGTGATGTTAGTATAGAGAAAACTATTAAAACGGGTGAATATATCTTCAACAATAATACAGATACTGTCGTTGAGTTTGATGTTAATACCTGTAAGACCAAACAGCACCCGAAACAGTGTGAGGAAACTATAATAGCACTTGCACATCACCATAAAAAAATTACACTTGCGGGCGTTACAGGAGGAACAATAAAGGTTATAGCCAGAGATAAACGTAATAGGTTTAAAAAATCTCTTATTATCGATACTGCGAACAGCCTTCAAAAATCTACGACAGGTTAAATTCTGTACAAGGAAAAAACACCAAAGCCCTTAAGTATAAAAAAATTAGGTTT
>JAPORK010000047.1 GCA_026710285.1 Endozoicomonadaceae bacterium
CTCCAGCCTCTTCCCAGTCCATCGGGATTTGCTAAAGCACTACTACTATAATTAATTTCCAGATTAATATCAGGACCATGCCCTAAGTTGCTTAGCATACTTCCTGTTTTTACATAAGCACTGAGAATACCTGTACGCGGATCAACAGTGGTTCCCCAGGTTTTTTTAAAATTAAATGTGTTTGACCATGGTACCTGTCCACCTGCTCCCATAGATTTTATTAGTCGTTTTTTTTCTGTACCTGCTACAAAATTATTATAATCTTTATCTGTTATTTTATTATGAATAGTATCCAAATGATAAAAATAGTCATCATTATAATTGGATGAATTATTTTTTTGTGTATTAAATACGGCACAAAATGAACTTTCTATGTAACACAACAATTCACAAGTTAATATTAAAAAAAGAGATAAATATTTTATCTTATATTGCATTAACATTTTCATACCACTCAATTTATCGTGTCGTATGCTTTTGCAGTGATAAACCTAACAGACTCTTTCTGGTTATTTTTTTAAAATTATACGTATAATTACAACAAATCAATGAGGATGCAAAAATATTTTATTTATTTTAACTTGCAGATAAAGTTATTTTTTTATAGTAAAAATAGCTGCTTTATTATAACATTACATAAAATTACTTTTATTGCAGTTGTTCTAATAACATGATGACTATTATTTTAATTATTGCAGTGAAAATAAAGTTATTGATTCTTCATTTACTCCAGTATTCAGTTTTTACATAAATAACAGGTGATATATTGTGAACTGAGTATTAGTACTTGCTGGTTTATTCATGATTTTATGCAGCTAATTATTTTTTATTTCACCAATATCTTTTATTATCTGATTATCATATAACCAATGAAACTGAGCTTTTCACTAAAAGCAGAAGGGTTTATAAACACTTCTGTAGCAAGCCCGCGAGTAGTTTTCATCTCTATACTCAGATTATTACTATCAGTATAAAATTGATAAACTTTCCATAACTTTTTATTTGTACGACCTGTATCCTCCAATATGGCCATATGGTTATATCCCTGAACCAACACACTCTTATTATACCCAAAAATACTGCGTAAAGTGCGAGCGCCATAGTTTCCAATATGACCAAAATGCAATTTTTTCTTTCTCGCATAATTTAATATATCAGATAAAGCTTTAATATAGGGGTGTTCTTTTGAAATAGATCCACTATAATCAGTATATTCTTTCCGTACAGATAAAAACCTGTCCAGGTTTTTTATATAAAGATCTTCCCCGTTCATCTGATAGCTCAGTAAAATACAGCCAGTATCGCAATTTATATTCTCATGGAATGGTGAATTGCGTAATAAAACCCATGTGTTAATGACATTTTCCAAACTATTAAGTTTTAATGTTTTAGATGCCTTATCATAAAAAGAACAGGATGATTCCTGAAATAATTCTTCTGCTGTCTGAGGATTGAAAGGAGGATGAATAAGTGTTGATTGTACAGATATTGATGCAGAACTACCAGAGGCTGTTGCTAAAATATTTTCTCCACACTCTTCAAGATTTTTCGCTCCTGACGGAAGCATCTTAGGAATTTCACATATCGGTATTTCTTCTGATTCACTTGCAACAGCAAAAGGCAGTAATCCACTGACTCCGGCTGCAATTAAAACTGCCATCTCTGCTATACCTATAATATTACCTGCAATATTAAGTCCTTTATTTGCAGGTATTGATGCCGCTACAACCGGAATACTACCGATAGCAGTCGTACCGGACACAACACCTACCAGAGCAGCAGGTCCTGCACCTGCAGCAGCGGCTCCCAGCGTAGCAACGGTACATCCCGCCTGTATAACTGCTGCGGTAATGTTAGCCCAGCGCTGGTGCAATGCACTTAAACCCATTGTACTCACATAGCCGACCCATTTGAAAATATCCCCCAGCCATTTGGGACTGTTTCCGGACGGATCAGTATTCATGATCGGATTGTTACTGCCAAAGGTGTAACCATCACCTTCCGGATCTTCACTAAGGAAATAGCGCTGAGCTGGATTATACGTCCGGTTTCCATTACCTAAAAATTGCCATCCTGTAGCAGGATCTGTTCGTTCACCATCGAACTCCTGTAAAGTTTGCTGGTATAAAGGGAGATTCTTCGTCGTTTTATGCCACACCATACCATAGGGGCTGTAAATATTGCGTTGCTGAAAACTGTATTGTTGATTGTCATTTTTTCTAAAAATACTGGAAATATCACCTTTATAACTACTTTCATAATATTCA
>JAPORK010000371.1 GCA_026710285.1 Endozoicomonadaceae bacterium
TCTGTTTGATCAGATTACACTACAGCATGAGGGAGAAAGATAGAAAAAAACGATGTTCAGAAAATTTTTGAATAGTGTGAATGTTGATATCACCATGGTAAAGTAACTGATTTTTTAGTTTTAGCTGAGCTGGAATTAATACAACTAAAAATGCCCTGAACTAAAAAATAGTGCATTATTATGTATAAAAAAATATTACAGTAGCAATGATAAACAGTAATATATCAGGTTTTTATCATTATCAATAAGCACGTAACAGAAAGATGATATAGTTTCGATGAAAATTTTTAAACTTAAAAGTAAATTACCATTGTTTCTGTCTACAGGTATATTGACAGGCAGCGCTGTGTTTTATTCATGCACTTATACACAAGCTACCAGTGCTCATAACGAAAATTCTGACACAAAAAAAACAGAGTCTTGTTCTTCTGATCAAAGTAAACAAAGGATATGTAAATCTGAACGTGATGATACAGAAGTTATACCTTCCTGTTTACCAAAAAACGATAGTCATTCAAAGCAAAGTAAATATCAGAACATGAAGCCTATTGCTGAAAAAAACAGCAATCATAAAAAAAAATACAACACCACTCTTAAAGAGCGGACAGTAGAAAAGAGTGAAAACATGCTTGACTGGGTTTCTGTTAACCAGTTACCTGATTTTTTAAAGGGTGATAAACGGTCCTGGTTATGTCAGGGAAATTATCTGGAACCTGATTGGTCTGGTCGTAATTTTAAGGGTAATTCTAATGAAGCACCTGTTATTGCTAAAGCAGATCATTATAATTATGCAGCAGAAGAAAGTACTTTTACTGGGAATGTACATATTGAGCAGGGTAACCGTCTGATTGAAAGCGATCAGGCTTTTTTTGACAAAAAAAATAATCTTGCCTCACTAAAAGGTCATGTTTTACTTCGCCAGCCTGGCATTCTGATTATTGGCAGTCATGGAAAAATGAATACTGAAACAAATACTGTGCATATAAATGATGTTCAGTATGTACTGCAAAAAAAACATATCAGAGGAAGTGCTGCTGAAGTGACACGGGATAAAAACCAGGTGCTTCATTTTAAAGATGCTGTTTACACCAGTGCTCCTCCTCACAATAATGCATGGGCGCTTAAAGCAAAAAAAATGACCATAAATCCTGAAGCTGGCTGGGGTTCTGCTACTGATGCCACACTCAATATTGCCAACACACCGGTAATGTATACGCCTTATATTGATTTTCCTGTTGATAAACGCCGTAAAACAGGATCGCTTTATCCGGAAATAAGCCTGTCCAATAAGCGTGGGACAGAATATTTTCAGCCTTTTTATATTAATATTGCTCCTAATTATGATGATACAATCATACCCAGAATAATGACCCGCCGTGGTTTTATGTTAAGCAATCAGTTTCGGTATTTACATGCTGACTCTCAGGGAGACACCGGGTTTAGCTATCTGTTTGGTAAAGATGCACTAAAAGAAAAAAATCCATTTTATAACAGGCATCGCTGGTTTTTATTTTGGAAGCATCATCATCAGCTGACAAAAAACTGGGATGCTGATATAGATTATAACAAATCCGCTGATAAGAACTTTCTCAGAGATTTCGGAATGAATGGCTGGCTGCAAACTGATAATAATGCAGAGACTATTAATCAGAAATTACAACTGCGTTACCAACAAAACAGGCAAGATCACCGCTGGTCATTTGTGGCTAAAGCGCATCAATTTCAAAATATGGCGTTGGAAAAAAATGATGCTTATAGTCGTTTGCCTCAGCTAACGTTAAACGGAGAAAATAAGTTAACACAGCAGTTGAGTGCACGTTATCTGTTAGATTATACTCGCTTCTGTCGCAATAAAGACTGGATGTACGTTGATAAAACAGAGTTAAATGATTCTTATAAATACAATTATAAACCAGGAACAGGGCTTAATAATGCTCAGGGTGACCGTTCTTACATGGAAGGTCAGCTAAAATATCGTATTGATCGCTCTTATGGTTTTTGGGAATCTGGTGCAATTTACAAAGGAACGATGTATTCTCTGAAAAGTCTGCATTTAGATGAAGTAAGAAAGCAACTAAAAAGACCTTCCCTTAGTGAAACAAGCATGAATCATCCAAAGATGTTTGTTCCTTCATTTTATAGTGGTGCAGGACTGTTTTTTGATCGCTTATTTTCTTATGATCAACAAAACTATAAACAAACACTGGAACCACATGTACAATATGTCTACACTACTTATGTTAAGAACAAGGAAAAACTACCAAT
>JAPORK010000378.1 GCA_026710285.1 Endozoicomonadaceae bacterium
CACTACATCAGCGCTGGGCTAATATTACTGCTGCGGTTATGCAGGCAGGATGTACTGTTGCCACCCTGGGAGCAGCCGCTGCCGGTGCAGGATCTGCGGTGCTGGCAGGCGTTGTGGCAGGTACTGCTGCAATTGGTAGTATCCCTGTTATAGCTGCTGCAGTGCCTGCTAATAAAGGGCTTAATATCGCAGGAAAGATTATAGGTATGGCAGAAATGGCTGTTTCAGTTGCAGTGGGAGTTGCTAATTGTTTACCCTTTGCCATTAATGAAGAGGTGGCGAGTACAGTGGATCTTGAAATGTTTAAAGTCCCTTTTCAGCGAATCACAAAAGCAACCATTTTTGATTCTGAGACAAATAGCTTGGTTATTGAAAATAATCCTGTTGAACAAATACCTGAGGATAATCCTACCCCTGTTACTCAGATGGATGTACTTTCACTAATTGCAGTCAATGGACATTTGAGATTAAATGATTTAGATGCAGTTTCAGGGGCATGGCTTTATTTACGTCACTCACCCGGTGGAGAAAATATAATGTGTGATACCGGAATTATTTTATTGGCACATACAATTGCCGAAGAGCCGCTTAATATTACTGATCTGAATGAATTTTTGTCTATACGCTATTTATTATGTATTTTGTCGGATGATTATTCTACAATAATGGAACGGTATTTTTCAGCTTTAAAAAAAATATTAACACCAACAAAATATGGTGACTTTCAGATTGGAAATTTTTCCTTTTGGCAAATTTTTAAAAATTCACCACTACATAATGCTAGTTATTCAGTGGTTGCTGGCTATAACCATATAGCTGTAGTAGAAAAGTATCCTGGATCTGATCTTATGAATACCACCTTCATTATTTATGAATTTAATGACGTATGTGGTATAATTAGGACCCGGACGACTAATCCGCACACATGGTTTTACACAGATGATTATACGAGTGAGGAAGTGGTTCTTTTTTATATGCAGATTAATCTGAAAGTTTAAAACCTGTCAATCTGGCTTTAAATACAAAAGAAAAACGAATTACAGGCTTTTCTTTTGTAATTATTAATAAAAGCAAAGAGTCCTGATTATCAGTTATAAGGTATAGAAATGCTAATTCAACACAGAAAAACATCTTTGTGTTTTTTTTCAATATTAATTATTTTATTACTGTGTTGCATAATAAATTTATTTTGTTCTGAAATAAGTATAAAAAACAGTAATCTCACTGATAAGCATACTAAAACCTTTGATTACTTTTATAATACCGATAATAAAGCGGTAAACAGAGATTATATTAAGCGCAGATCAGCTTTAGAAAAAAAACCACAGAAGGCTTATTTTTCAGCGATTGATAAAACAGAACCATGGTCAAATGCATTTAATTTTAAAAAAGCATGGGGTGCTACTGTTGATCCACGCACAGGTATTCTAAGTGCTTATGTTAAAACAGGCAGTATGCTGAGTAATTTAGGGCATGGACCTGATATCAGTCTGAATGTTAATTATAATAGCGGCACATTAGCTAACCCTGATGGGTTGGGAACAGGTTGGAGCTGGAATTTGACGCACTTCAATTTGATTAGTCGTCAACTGACAACTTCTTTTGGGCAAAATTTTTTTTTAAAGAAACAGTCGGATGGTAACTGGAGACCATTGTACCATAAGCTTCACGATATGGTTATTCGGGGAGATATCAGCACACATTTTGTAATTACTTATGCTAATGGCTTACGGGAAACACTGAATCATAAAGGTTATGAAGTTCGTCTGGAGCAACAGGATGGTTGGAGTGTTTATTTTAATTATATACCTGGTACTCATCTGTTGCAATCGGTAAAAGGTGCTGAAGGACATAGCATTAAACTATACAGAAAAAATCATAATATCCGGGTTGTTAGTCAGGGGAGTTATGGTAAGTCAGTTGTTGTATTAATTGATAAAAAAAATAATGAAATACATAGTGTGAGCCTACCTTTATCACCTGATAATACAGGTCATGGTGTTTATTTTTATTATCTGCACCACTTTATAACGGGCGTGAATTATCCCACAGGATTAAAGAGTCACATTGCTTATAATTGCACAGATGAAATAAAAGTTCCGCCATATAGCACATCAGCATTTTATACATTATGTGCAGTGGTTAAAAAAACTATTAATCCAGGTTTTGGTGAACCGGTTATAGTAAATCGTTACCGGTATGGTAAAACCAGCATTAATGAACATAATTATCTTGGCTTTAATGCAGGGTTAAATATTAC
>JAPORK010000264.1 GCA_026710285.1 Endozoicomonadaceae bacterium
GCATCTAATTTAAATTCTTTTGAATATTTTTTACGTATACCTGTGGTCATTTTATCTCTCCAGTTTTGGCTATATTATATACCTTAACTGGGTTGATAGGTTTCAAGGTACCACATCATTGCTTAAAATCAACAACAGATAAAAACGTTCCTATTAATTACTGCATTGTCAGAGCAGCACCATCATTATCAACTGCTGCACTATCTGTACTGCTTGCTTTTGTTATCTGAGTGCCAGAAGCTGGGGGAGAATAACTCTGTGGAACTTTATAATCCACGGTACAACTTTTTTTTGAAAGTAACATCTTCGTATAACTGCAGGTGCCGGTAGACTGAATGCCAGCGGGTAATGCACTCAGACTGAAACCGAAAATAGTGCTACCGGTATTGTATAGTTCAAACCTGCCGCTGGCATTTGCCTGCAGATTAAGCTTATTAATGTTATTGCCTTCACTGTCACGAAAAACAAAATGACCTTTGTCTCTGGGAGTGATATTTATTGTTAACGTTTCACCGCCATTATCAGCAACTGTGCCGTTAGCGGTCAGCGTGATGGATGAGTCAGAGAGAGTGCCGATGAATGGGTATGCTATGGTACAACTATTGCCAGAGGGTAAATTAATTGTAGTCGCAGGCAATTTTGGAAAACAGCTGCCAGCATCCGTGATTCCTGTTGGTAATCCGCTCAGACTAAGGTTGGTAATATCAGTATCTCCTGTATTTTGCAGAAGGATCATTCCTGCATCACCGTCATTTATATTCAGGCTGGAGATAGCGTTACCATTTATGTTACGAAAAACAAGATGACCTTTACCTTTTGCGCTAACGTGTAACGGCAGATTAACTGTCTGGCTATTATCCGCATTTGTACCTCTGGCTATCAAGGAGATATTAGCTGAAGTGGGGTTGGCTGGAATAGTATAATCTATAGTACAGTTTCTGCCGAAATTCAGTTCATTAACCCCGATACAGGTACTGGTATTCTGGAAGATGTTCACAGTAGAAAATTTTGGTATCAGATGCAAACCGGTAATATCAACTTTGCCGGTATTATGTAATAAAATTGTTCCTTTATCGCCTGGTTTCAGATTTAAAGCAGAAAGATTTTTACCCTCAGTATTACGAAAAACAAAATGACCTCTTGTACTGATATTAACAGTCAAACTGTTTGTACCGCTATTATCAGCGCCTACTCCAGTGGCTGTCAGCATGAAATGGTTATCAGGATAATCATCTGTTATTCTGTATTCAAAGGTACAGCTATCTTTTGACTTCAAATCCAACCGAACATACGTGTTTTCCGGAAAGCAGGTACCTTGGAAACTGCCAAAGTTTACCATAGTTAATCCATTCATCAGATTAACAAATGTAATATCACTCTTGCCGACATTGCGTAGTATTACTGTTCCACTATCACCTGGTTTAAGGTTGAGGTTGGTAATGCTTTTCCCGTTGCTGTCCTCAAAAATAAAATGACCGCCTTTTTCTAAAACAAACATAGGTACTTTAAGCTGGATCGTTATCTCGGTTTTAGAACCATGAAGACCTGTAAGTTGAGCTATTAAATCGATGTTGCTTCCTATCTGTTTACGGCTATTATCTATATTTATTTGGCAGGCTTCGTTTTCATTCAAATGAGTTTTACCAAAACAACTACTTGTTACAACCTGATTAGCATTTGTTGATTTTTGCAATTTAAAATCGTCTCTCGCAGGACCTTTGTAATTTAAATTAATAGATACAGCATCATCATCAGCATTGGACACTTTTAATATACCATTATTAATTCTTTGACTCTGAAAAGAAAACCATATTATATGTAAGCGCAAATGATAAAACGTTGCCTCTCCTGTATAGAATCCATACATCATACGCATCGATAAAGTCCAATTTTCTACATTGCGATCGCAGCTTGTAACTGTTATTCTCCCTACATGACCAGGATGCAGTTTCATAATATGATCAAAATTGAAATCGCACTTCCCCCCGGTCGACTCAATTGAGAATGAATTAAAGACGATATGATCACAATTCTTTAGAGGCACTTCTACAGAACCACCCCTAGCCATAAATACATCTATATCATGTAGACATTGATCAGTTCCTTTGCTATTAATTGAAGAAATAGCTGAAACGATCAAAACCAATGCCACCATGATAATCATTCGCAGTTGAAGATATTTTTTCATAACAATCTCCTGATAACAGGGCTTACGCACCAAGAGAATCATTCTCATTTGGAGCTTCATATAGCATTTTT
>JAPORK010000574.1 GCA_026710285.1 Endozoicomonadaceae bacterium
TGGGCATGGAATCTGACCCACTATAATCCGGCGACTCATCAGTTAAACACAGCAGGGGGAAAAAGTTTTTTCCTGGAACAACAGAGTGACGGAGGCTGGCATCCACTGTATCACAAATTAAAAGATGTCCTGATTGCTAAGGATAAGCAGGGGCATATGGTGATCAGATCTGCAAATGGATTACAGGATACTCTGGATCATGATGGCTATGAAATTCGTATGCAACAACAAAATGGTGACGGTGTTAATTTCGATTATATGCCAGGAACCCATATTTTAAAAAAAATAACCGACGATAATGGTCACTCAATCTCACTGACAAGAAAAAAGAGTTATCTGACTGTTACCAGTTATGATGTAAAGGGACAATCGGTTAACATGCATATTAGTTTAGCAAATAATGAAGTGCGTAATATCTGGTTTCCTGGAAGTTGTCCTCAACAGAGTGCTGATAACGCCAGGCGGGTTCATTTAAGTTACGAAACCCATAATGGACAAGATCTGTTGACAGGCATTCACTACTTTACTGGTATGGAAAAACAGTTTACTTATGACTGTCGTCATGCCATGAAATTACCCGGAATTATCAGAAATCTGAATCCATTACAACCCTTTGCATCGATGTGTGTGGTTAGTCAGGTCAGGATGATTCCTGGTGCAAATCAGCCACCGATGGATATAGATTACAGCTACACTTCGACCAATAGTAACAGCCATGACTATCTTGGTTTCAACGCTGGTTTAACTGAAGTGTCTGGTTTGAAGAGAGACATACTGTTTGAGGCACCTTCCGCTTATACTTATCAGACAAAAGAAGATAACGGGCAGATACAAACCATTCGAACGTATAATAAATATCATCTGTTAATTGATGCTAAAACAGTGAGTGATAAAACCAATAAGCCACTCAGTGAGACGATAATTTATTTTTGTCGTACAGATAAAAGAGATGGTTGCGCAAATACTTCTTTTGAGCAACTACCAGATAGTTATTCTCTGCCTTTAAAGGTTGTCACTAAAAACTGGGGAGATAACTTGTCTGCACCGGTAGAAACTGTAGTTAACAGAAGTTATGATGATTACGGACGGTTAACCAGTCAAACTGATAGCTATGGTCGTAAAACAACAACAACTTACTGTCCACAAAATGGAGATAATCTCTGTCCTGCTGCACCAGCTGATTGGCTGGTAGCTTCTTTAGCAGAAAAGACAACCATTTTTCCTGCTCCGGTAAAAAACAGCACTCTGTCTCCGGTAACAACAATAATGCATTACCAAAAAGAAGATAACAGAAATAAATCAGGTTATACACTTTTACTGTATCAAAAAATCGTTCAAAGTGGTAATGAAAAAAGAACAGAAACACGTTACTATTATCAGGATAAAAAAAATCCACTGACTTATGGTTTATTAAAAGAGAAACAGCTGACAGGCAGTGATCTTCCTGAGGGAAGTGTTCAGAAGATTACTTACCATTATCAATATATCTTAAATAAAGATGGTACTGAAACGACTTCATATTCTGTTGATACAAAAAACAACCAGTCTGTATTATCACCTATCACTGAAAAAAGTCTGTTTATTCCTAAAACATTACGGGTTATTTCTGAAGATAAAAAAAATATTCAGACTTTTGAATATGATAAACTGGGTCGGCTGACAGCACGTACTGATGCAACAGGTACGCCTTTTGAAACCACAATCCGGAATCAATATCAGTTATCTGCAAATGAAAATAGTATCATTGTAACTGTGCCTGATGGTATGCAGAAAAAAGTAATTTTTGATGGTACAGGGAGAAAACTGGCAACTTATCTTGAAAAAACTGATCTTCAGGGACATCTTCAACCCGGGTTATGGCAGCAGCAAACACAGATCAGTTACAATGCACAAGGAAAGTTGGCAACGAGTACAAGTTATAAACAGAGCGAAGGAGTAACAGTAGCACTGACCACCCGTTTTGATTATGATGTCCTGGGACGTTTAATCAGAAAACATCTGCCTGACGGAGAAACAGAAGTTACCGCCTATGATAATGCACAACGCTGTGTAGTCCATTATACAGAAGATGCACAAAATGATCGTACTACTATAACTATAGGTCTTAGCAGTATAACAGGAAAGCCACTTGAACAAATTATATTACCTGCCACAATAGGTATTCTACCTTCTGTAAGAATACTCTGCACAGCCGGAGATAAACAACCAGGTGCAAGAGTTTCCAGAATGACCTACGATGGTTTTGATCGTCTTGT